>CAYUAV010000013.1:0-18098 GCA_964442665.1 uncultured Bacteroidales bacterium | reverse complement strand
ATTCTTTTATTTATTACAAGCATCGTGTTACTTTTTATCGCAGGAATACTGTTCTTGCCTGTTCACCTGGTAATGAACACCGAAACGAATAATTATTCCTTAAAACTTTCTGGTTATTTTAAAGTATGGCTCCGGACAGAGAATGACCTTATTCTGAAAATGCGTATTTTTTTCTTTCCTGTTAGTCTGAGATCTAGAAAAAAAGAGCGCAAAAAGAAGTTGCAAAAATCCCGAAACCGGCTGCAAAAAATCGGAATTCATAAAATGATTGTCCTGATTCAGGATTTTTTAACATGCATGAAAGTAAAAAGGCTGGAAGCCACTATCGATACCGGCGATTTTCCGGCAAACGCCATGCTGATTCCTGTTGTTCTAAAGCTGAACAGGTATCCGGTCACTATACTCATTAATTTCCAGGGCGATAATCGCCTGGTTTTTATTGCTGAAACACAGATTTATAAATTGCTGATACTATATATTAAATATTTTATACTAACAAAAAACTAGAAATCATGGAAAACACATCTGATGTATTACTCGACAAAATCACCCAACACCTGAAGGACATGACGAAAACAGAAACTATTATAGGTGAGGAATTTACAATGGGACAATATACCTGTAAACCAGTCATTAAAATCGGTGTCGGATTTGGTTCCGGTACCGGGACTGGTGATCACCAAAAAGTCAAAGGTCATGGAACCGGCAGTGGAGCCGGAGCCGGAGTTGGAATTTTCCCGGTAGGCTTCCTTGTAACCAAGGGCGATGAAATCTCTTTTATCCCGACTGACAGTAAAAAAGGTTTGAGCAATGTAATTGAAAAAATACCGGATTTGATTGAGAAAGCTATGGATATTAAACAATCCAGGGATGAGAAAAAAAACAAAAACAAGGAAGAGGAATAGAAATACATGTAATTCACTTAAACAGGGTTCAGAATATATTTTCTAAACTCTGTTTCCATTATATCTGACACCATAAAAACAATACCTATACGACTTATGTATTTCATCGCCTGCTTTTCTGTTATCGTTACATGCTATTCCCTTATACTCTGACTGAATTTCACTGCATTTCCGATAAATCTGATCGGAAAATTAATTCTGATATCAGGATTTATTTTATTCAGCAGTGCATACAATCTGTTCCGGAAATATCAGACTCCGCATTATTTTGACGTATCAACTTCACTGATTATAGAAGGTATCTACAGGTATTCGAGAAATCTGATGTATCTTGGTATGACGCTGATCTTGTATGGTTTAAGAATATGTTCTGAAATCTGATCTCAATCAGTATATACGTGAAATTCTTTCTGATAATCCATTTATTTAACAATTGGACACAGAGCTTTCTTTCTTCAGCACAGAGTTCGTGGATATTCGACCAATATAAACCATTCGGGCAGATATCTCCCTGCCCTATGGATTAAATACAATCTTTTCATTGCGAATCCAGTCTCCCGACCGAACCGATAAAATATAGATACCGGGGCGCATTTTAATAGCCTGAAAATTAAAAGATGTCTTGTTATGAAATGCTGATTCATATACTAATTCTCCACTTAAAGTGTATAGTCTGGCATAAACCGGTCGGTCGTATAATTCCGTTGCAACTTCAAGTGTTAATTCCCCGTGTGTGGGATTGGGATAAACCCTGAATGAAAACATATTGCCATCAGTGGTTTCCGGATCATCCAACTGAGGAAACAATAAATCATCAGCGAAAGGCGAACCTCCGTCATGATATGATGCCCGCCAATATCCAGGAGTGCCGGGATCACCTGTAGGATTAAAATCAGTAGAAACAAGCGAGGGTCCTTCTCCATCGGGCCTTTCCGGCCAGGGTGTACTATCGTGGTAAATAAAATTCATTAATTCTGTACCTATAGAACTCTTTACCAGGATTCTTTCGCCACCGTTTGACAAGGTCCCCTGGAAATTACCTGATGAAACCCTTCCTGACATGTTATAAAATTTCGAGGGTTTTGAAGCAATTACATAAAACCCCCCGGGGGCTATCAATGTATTTGCCGGAAATGTATACTGTACCGCTGAATCCACAATAATCCCGGACAGGTTGAGCGAGGTCTCGCCAATGTTCTTAAATTCCATGAATTCAAGATCTTTTCCACTGGTGGTATCGTTCCCTTCGATCTGATCTTGCGGATGATAATGTATTTCCGTGATCTTTAGATTCGAAAGATCATCGGAACCTGATAAGAAATCTATGTGCCGTATGGCACTCCATTCGCCATTATCATAAATCCGTGCTTTAACAATGGCGGAACCCTGAAGGTTCAGTGTTATTTCTCCGTCACTTTCGATAGCGTTTGAGTACACTTCCCCGCCCACCATCCTGGGATCACGACCGTTTAGTGTGTAGTATATGGTTCCGGTCGAATTAGGATTTTCAATTGCTACCTGCCAACTACCCGTCATCTGGTATCGCTGTTCATATAAGACATTTCCGTTACGACTGATTTCAGGTGCATTCAAATCGGGAAATAGACCCTCAGCCCGTAATTGATTTATTGTAATGTTAGTTCTTGCCGGTATCAGTAAGTCGGCTGTATGATTGATTTCAAAAAGCCAGTTATCATCCTTGGTATAGGGAGCAGCAGCAACATCTCTTCGTCCATCGCCCCAGCGTGCAGATTCGGCTATAATTGCCATATTTATTTCCCCGGCACGATCCAAAAATCGTTCACGACATTGACCCGGGGTGTAAACTCCTGTTCCTGTCAGGCGCATCACAGCCCTGTCGGCAAATCGTATCCTGTACTCTTCATTTGCTGTCAGTTTATAATGTAACCACTGAGGATGGAATACGGAGTAGCTGTTGACCTCCATCTTATAGCCATCGGTTCTCGATGCCAGATTGACACGATTTTCGGTGAAACCTACTCCCGGAGGCTGAGCATAGTAAAACATGGCATGTTCTGCATCATGATTAAAGAAAACGAATCCCTTATCCTTATCATCCCGATCGATAATTGCATAAAAATTATTACACCCTTTATTGCTTCCGAAGGACGAAGTTGGCGCATCAAAATTTCCTGTATAAAAAATACCCAGCATATAATCAATAAGATTATCAATATCAACCAGTATTTCGCCGCCTTTAACCGGCCACCCATATTCGTTTCGACCTTCAAGAGCAAAATATTGCTCATTATCTTCAAATCCGGTACTGCATAAACTGTATAATCTCCTCCATATTGCATCATTCCCGTCAGTGGCTTCAATCTGATAATTCTCACTATTTACTTTTATAACATCATAATCGTTGGTATTATCGCCAAAATAGTCCGATGCAAATCGCGCCTCGGAACGCTCCTGGGTCTGGAAAAGCCCCCAGTACATGCCGTTAAGAAATAAATGATAGTATCGGCTCCGGGTATAAGGTTGTTCCGTATCGCGTTGCGAATCGCGTGAAAATATCTCCCTCACCATGGTATTCTGCGGATAACCGAAACTCCACGCGTAATTCATGGAAGTACGTATATCAACCTTATCATACTGATTAACGCCCTCATCACCAAACAATGGAAAATCAAGTTTTGGATCTCCATATTCCGCGCGGAAGAACAATCTGAAGGCATGTTTCGGAAAATAAGAGTGCCGGCTCCAACCTCCTCTGATCCGTAATCCTGCATTTACATTGAATCCTGCCGATCCGTCAGGATTTATAAGTTCAACAGTACATTCCCTTTCCCAATCCATGCCATGCTGACTAGCATTCACATAAATTCCCGTTGAGGAATCAAACAAATTTGCGTTATCAGTAATAATTGAAATGGTGGGGATATCGAGGAAGGCATCATCAATAAGATTTGTATACCGGCTGTCATTAACCACGTCAGGGTCCATTTCGAGATCGATAATCTGAGGTCCGTCACCTGATGGTATGGTTATACCCCATACATCACCGCTTGGCCAATCCCAACCGGGATAGCTTTGTGTTCTGAGCTCATTAAAAAATATGAAAGTTCTGCTGTCGGGAAATGAAGGCGTATATGCTGCTTTGGTCACCGATGCCCTGACTACAACTGCTGGTGTAGTGCCCCTGCCAACTGTACTTGAAGGATTGATGGCAATTGTTGTGGAAACTCCTGCCGTGAATGTTGTTGCCGAATTTTGCGGATTGGATCCATCAAGTGTATAAACCAATGTTGCTGTAGGATCGGGCGAAGTCATGACAAGGTTAAAAGGATTTGTATAGTATCCCGATGGATGGCTGAAACCGATACCAATGGTATCGTTAAGAACAGGAACTTCCGGAGTTCCGGTCATTTGACATTCCATATGGAAATCGCTGCTAGTAAGTGAAACATTGAAACCCTGAATGGCAATGGTATTCGAACCCTCCTGCAGGTTAACTCCTGCAGTCGATACATAAAAGTTTTCTGCGACCCCCGATTCATGATTCTCGGGTGCAAAGCCATTATATGCATATCCTGCAGGGGCATTTATACTGAGAACTTCTATACCATTTATCCAGATAACAAACCCATCATCGTAATCGATAAGAAAGTTGATTTCCTGAATGTTTACTGCATTTGTTGCATTAAATGTTGAACGCAAATATAAGGTTGAGTAACTGTTCATCATATCTGTCAGCTCAATTCCTCCTGCTCCGTCGCCATACCAGAACGGAGCATTGCCGATATCCCATGAGGAATCATCGAATCCTGGATTCATCCAGCCAGCATCGAGTGATGCCGCATCGATACCCTTTAAATACCTGAATTCGGAATTTGCCTGAAAATCTATTTGAGCCTGCACTGAAATAGTACAAACAATAAAAACTATTATTCCAATTATTCCCTTCAGAATACTTTTAATTTCTTTCACAATATTTCCTTCCTTAATGCAACTATTTTTTCTGATTTACTACCTGTACATGTTACGTAACGAATTAATTTTCGTTACCCGCAAAGACTTAAATCCGATAAAACAATCATTTCATTAGGTTCATTAATAAATACGCTGGTACCTACTGTAATTTCATTATATAAATACTCAAAATAATATGGTCAAAAGTATAATCAATAACAAAGAAAATCAAAGATATCCGGATGAGATATATCTTCAAACCTGATTTTTTCATGATTTGTACGTTATATGAATTATAAATTGTGAATAACTCTATTTGATAGATAAGCCAAAAAATAGCTACTTTCATGGCGTAGTATTTCATACGGAATTACGTTTTTCATTTCAATCACTGACTGTTAGCATGAAGGTATTATTTATAGGGGGCTCAGGAAATATTTCTTCCGCCTGCACTGAAGAAGCTTTGGCAGCAGGTCATGATGTATTTCATTTTAACAGGGGTATTTCAGGTGATTACACGTTTAACAATAAGGTGGTTACCATTACAGGGGATATTCATAAGGTATCCGACAGGAAAAAACTAGATGCCTATACACCATTCGATGTTATTGCCAATTTTATTTGTTTTATTCCCGATCAGATACAAGCAGATATTGATTTTTTCAAAGGCAAAACCGGTCAGTATATATTCATCAGCTCTGCTACCGTTTATAAAAAACCACCTGATCATTATATAATAACCGAAGATTGCCCTCTCGAAAATCCATTCTGGGAATATGCCAGGAATAAAATAGCCTGTGAAAACCTGTTAACATCACAATCTGATTTTCCCTATACCATAGTAAGACCTTCCTATACATTTGGGAGAACATGGATACCTGTAGCATTTACGGCCAGGGAATATAATCCTGTTTACCGCATTCGTAATCATTTACCATTAATTTCTCATGGCGATGGAGAATCGCTCTGGGTAATGACACATAACTCCGATTTTGCCAGGGCATTTACCGTACTTCTGGGTAATAAACTAGCTCTGCAAAATCATTTTCATATCACCTCCGACGAGGTTCATTCCTGGGATCAAATTTACGCTATTATAGGTAAGGTAATAGGTATCGAGCCCCGATTAATCCATATTCCATCTGATTTCATAAACGAAATGGATCCTGAATGGGGAGCCGCATTGCTCGGAGATAAAGCCCGTTCGGTTGTATTTGATAATTCAAAAATCAAACACATTGCATCAGGATGGAAAGCCAACAAAACCTTTGAAGATGGTATTCGTGAATCAGTTGTATGGTTTGCGAACAGGCCCGATCGTCAAAGGCCCGATTCAACAGTCGAAGATAGAATAAATCGGATCATTACAAAGTTTCAAACGCGATAAAATCTCACATAATGGATTATTACATTGAACGCCTGAATAATGAATTAAAAAATATTGTCTCATTCTGGCAAAAATTTGCCATTGTCGATAATCATATCGCTGCAGAAGTATCCAATAACGGGCATCCTGTGTATAATGCGCCACTTGGAAGTATTTATCTATCGAGACTTTTATTCGGATCATCATCATCCTGCATGTATACCCACGAATCGTCTTACAGACAACTTGCGGACCTTGCTTATCATACGTTACGCAACCAACTTTCTAATCCTAACGGAGGTTATTATTGGGCTGTCGATAGAAATGGAGAAATTGTTCATGATAATCTTAATGTTTCCATGGCACAGGCCTTTGTAATATATGGTCTGAGTGAATACTATGCACTGACGGGTGACGAAGATGTGAAAAGAGAGATTTTTCACCAGATCGACTTTATAGAAAGCAAACTTAAACATTACCTTGATAACAGTTATCTGGATGGCTATGAAGAAGACTGGAAGCCTCTGAAGAAGCAGTATAAATCGCTAGGTACTCATCTGCATTTGCTTGAGGCTTACTCCAAATTCGTTACCGTTTCAGGAGATTCGATTTATAAGAGAAGCATTGAAAAATTAATCGAAATATTAATATCATGGTTTATAAATAAAGAAACCGGCGAGGTTTTACATCAATTTGATATTGATTGGAATCCGCTACCGAATGAAAACTGGATCGGGCATAATATGGAAGCAGGATGGGTTCTTTATAATTCAGCATGGATTATCAAAAACAACGATCTGATTAAAGAGTGTCAAAGTATTCTTTTATCGCTCTGCGATCATGCTATCGATGTAGGATTTGACCATCAGTATGGTGGTATGTTCAACAGGTTTATCAATGGTAAGGTTATCACAACCAACAAGGAATGGTGGACCCAATCGGAAAGTGTCATTACCCTGTTATACGCACACCGGATCAGCAATAATAAAAAATACCTGAGTTACGCCATCCGCTTGCTGGAATATATCGACAATTCCTTTTCGGATCAGGAGAAAGGCGAATGGTTCGACTCAATAACCCGCGAGGGAAAACCTATTTATGAACTGCCAAGACTGCATCTCTGGAAATCGATGTACCATAACGTACGGTATTGTATTGAATCGGTTAAACAACTTGAGCGACTTTTTGTAAAAGCTTGATTTCGGAGTGACAAACCATAGCATACTAAGTATGACATTTTTTATGGTTTCCTGAAATGATATTTGAAATACTAACTTCATTCTGCAAGCCAAATTCCTTTTCTTTTTGCATAACCTGATAAATCGAGGAAATCCCTGGATTTTATTTTTTGTTTTAATGATTCCACCTCACTTGCCCGGTATTCCGGCCGATACTGGTCCATGAGATTCAGGTATATTCCTTTTGAAATACTACCTATAAAGTCAATAATATTTTTTGATTCTTCTATGTATCCTGGCAGTACCAGATGCCTGACAATTAGTCCGCGGTATGCAACTCCCCTGTTATCGATCTGTAAATCCCCTACCTGTCGATACATCTCCTCAATTGCGCTTCTTGCTATAACGGGATAGTCGGGGACACCGCTGAGTAACAATCCGGTTTCTGAATTCCAGTACTTAAAATCGGGCATAAATATATCAAAGATCCCTTCTAAGATTTTCAGGGTTTCTACACTGTCATATCCTCCTGAATTGTAAACAAGGGGAATTGTAAGGCCCTTTTCAACAGCAATCTCCAGTGATTTTAAAATAGCATATATCTGATGAGTGGGTGTGACAAAATTAATGTTATGACAACCGCTTGCCTGCAGACTGAGCATGGAATCGGCAAGCTGCTCATAACTTACCTGCTGTCCTCTGTGCAGTTGGGAAATATCGTAATTCTGGCAGTAAATGCAATTCAAATTACATCCGGTCAGGAATACGGTACCGCTTCCATAATAGCCCGTCAGAGGTGCTTCCTCACCAAAATGAGGGGAAACTGATGATAAAGTGGGTAAAATCCCCGTATTGCATTGCCCAGTAGCTCCATTTAAACGATCGGTTGAACATATACGGGGACAAACTGTACAAATGCTATAAACAGCCTGGATCTGTTCAATTCGCTTTCTTAATTCTCCTTCCTTCCAGAGTCTCCTGTATTCAGGAATATATTTAATCTTTTGGTTCAAAATTATAATATTAAGAAACGAATAAACTGCTCTGGAAATATAAGCTGTTAGAACTTTGATTTTATTTTCTTGTCAACCTGACTTATCTTAACCCGGACAATTTTATGTTCTTTGCAGAGTTATACTGACAAAATTATCGATTCATTTTTTAAGACACATTAAACAAACTGACTAGTTTAAAAATCCGTGATTAAACACAGAATAAGAAATACATTATTCATTTCAACAGGCCTCATTCTTCTCAGTATTTTTATTGTTCTGTTGCTGCCAAATCATAAAAAGTCTTCCATTACTATAAATAACCAGGCTATAGCTTTCCAAAATGAGCCTTTGTATCCGGTAATACAACAATATCTCAATTTCATTGAGGCAAACCTTGACAGCGCTCATAATATTGGTGCCGCGTTAACCATTGTTGAAAAGGTCCGGGTTCTGCTGCTTAAAACTTTTGGGGTAAAAAAGATTAATACCCATGATTCAATAAATCTTCATACGGTATTTCGTCTGGCTTCCGTTTCGAAAGGATTTACCGGTGTGCTATCCTGCATCCTGGAAGAGGAAGGAGCAATATCACTGCAAAATAAAATACAATCATTTTTGCCGGATTTCAGGTTAAAAGATTCTGTCAATACCTATGAAATGAATGTTCAGCATCTGTTAAGTCATACAAGCGGATTAGTGCCCCATGCCTACGATAATCTTATTGAAGATGGTCTTCCGTTACATATCATCTTAAGCAATTTACAAACCGTAGATATTTCAGCACCTCCGGGTCAATTGTATGGTTATCAGAATGTACTTTTCAGTCTTATCGATACTATAACGTATATCCAAACCGGAGTCAATTACAACCACCTGCTGGAACGATACATTTTCCGACCCCTGGATATGCATGATGCATCAGTGGGTCCCAAAATATTCTCGCGGAAAAATGCCAATATAGCTAGCCCTCACAGACGAAGCGATACATCGTATATAGCCATTCCTTTAAACCTCGGATACTATAATATTTCACCTGCAGCCGGTGTCAACGCCAGTATATCGGACCTGAGTAAATGGCTACAGGCGCTACTGGGTCAAAATCCAGGAATTCTCGACAGCAGTTTGCTTGCCAGAATTGCTCAACCGCTTATTGTAACTCCTTTAAAATATAGATATACGCGGTATTGGGATAAAATTGATGCCAAGTACTATAGTCTCGGGTGGCGTATTTATCAGTACAAAGGCAGAAAAATACTGTATCACGGAGGATTCGTAAAAGGGTACAGGGCGGAAATCGCTTTCTGTCCGGATGAAAACATTGGAATCGCTTTTCTCCAGAATTCCCCTAATTCAGTAGCATCGATGTGCGTACCTGCTTTCTTTAATTCCTATTTTCATTTTGCCGGTTCAGATTCGAAACAGGATTCCTTTACAGATAACAAAATTTTTAATGGTTTTATAGTATTGGAAGATTCTTCGAACGATTACGATCAGGATCACTAGAAATTTTTTTTTGATATAAACTGGCCCATTTACTCATTATAAAAACTCGGATTAGAAAATTCTAACTGGATAAAAGGTATCAATTACACGGATTTTTGGGTGAATTCCATATTGCCGAGCGGATCTGATACTTGTCTTCCTTCGATTTTTTCCAGACGAACATATAATTATATGAATTCCTGTACAGGGCTTTGTCGGGCCCCTTTGTATATTCAATGGTATTAACACCAATCTCAAGCACCAAATCATCGTATACCTTGTGTTCAACAACATCGAATTTGCAGGAAACATACTTAACCCCGGCTTTAAAATCTTTGTTGTATAATGCCAGAACATTTTCACGGCCTTCTTCAATATTGCCAAATTCACGCACGAAATGACAATTAGGTGAAAATAGTTCTGCAATACTATCGGCCTGGGAATTTTTATAGAAAGTGGCTAACTTCTGGTCCTGCCGTTCGATGGTTGCTATTATAAGCTTTTTTTCTTCCTTATTTTGTGCTGCTGCTGAAACCGCTATCAGGATAAAAGCAAACTGAAGTAAAAGTATTTTATTCATTTGAGTGTAATTTAAGATTTTCCTGAAATTCTTTTCTGGTTTTCCTGTGTATTTATTGATCGTTACTTCCGTCAGGAAGTATAGCAACCAAGTGGACAAATTTAATTAATACCCGGAAATATCAATATCTAAATTTTCCAAACCGGCTAATATTGACAATGCCTCATCTCTTGAACGGCCGCAAACCGTCTCCTCTGCCTGAAATCCTTCGCAAACAGCTGGCCGTTCGGGTAAATTATAAAGGGCACATTTCAAATCATCGGTAAGATGGATACATCGGATACCGGCCGGTTTTCCAGCCGGCATTCCCGGAATAGGTGAAGATATGGATGGTATGATGCAACATGCTCCGCATGCTTCTCTGCACTTCATAAATGCAATAATATGTAATTTAAAAAATAAAAAACCCGGAACGAACCGGGTATTTTTTTAACGATAAAGGATATCAAGTCAGACATACTGACGGATCAGATTACAAAACAGTCCTAGTATCTTTTATTGAATGATCTGCGATTGTCGTGGTTTGAACGTTCTGTACGAGGACGAGCCTGCTTAACAACTATTGTACTACCTTCGAATTCGACGCCATCAAGGTCCTGAATAGCTTCGCTTGCTTTATTGTCATCAGACATTTCGACGAATCCGAAACATTTGGAGCGACCTGTTTCACGGTCGAAGACTACTTTGGCATTGTCAACTTCGCCATACTCCTGAAAAAGAGTCCGAAGTGTGTCATCAGTCGTTTTTGGACTGAGTTTAGCAATAAAAATGTTCATAAAAAATAAATTAGAAGAATTAAAAATAGTATTTAATGAATATATGGGTCAGATCGTTTTTTGGAAAATCCGAAGATTAATGCCGCTAACTATCGGAACCCTAATTGTTATTTTGTTTCAAAGTTACTGGATTATTTATAATAATATATAGAACTGCTTAAAAATTACATCGTTCATTCAAACTTCTTGACAAATTCAGTATACCAGTCTAAAAATTCTTTGTCGCTGATAACTTTGTCACCAAATTCTTTTTCAAATGTATCCTTTGCCTCAATAGGAATAAATTCCCTTTCAATACAATTGTTAAACGTATTTCTAACGGGAATATAGTAGCCTTCCAATCCGTACTTGTTATATAACTTGTAGAATATATTCTGTTTTCTCATTGTTGGATATCGATAGATTGTTTTTTATTAAAAACCAAATTAATCATATCGGCATGGGACGATCCGTATTTCTCCTTTAACCAAATATACAATTTCCTGGTTTCATTTGCATTTAGCCAGCGTACCGATTTGTTCAGTTCCTTAACAAACAATTTATCACTATCGATAACATGTTCAATAATAGCTTTTTGGTGGTTTAGCATAGACATAACAACTCTCAATTTATTAATTATTCATTAAAACGATGTTTTACTAAAATCTAGTATACCGGATTTTATTTCCTAAGGCAGTTTTACGGATATATTTTTTTTTCGTTTCATAACTAGCTGATATTATGAGATGAAAGTTGAATTCCTGATGAAAGAATAATTTTTAAAAAGTATATTGCGGAAGTTTACAACGCAATTACACTATAATTCAACGCCCCAAACACACCAAATCCGCTCTCAAGGGTAGAAATGGTAGTGCGGTACTTATTAAAATTCAGTGAGGTGTTGGAATTGCCATAGTAAACCGCCAGGTTGGCATCGTAGACAAACAGCTTTAATTGTTTGCCCTGGGGATCGACGGGTAGGGTCAGCGTAATATCTGTTTCTAATGTCGCAGATGGTATCAAACGTTCTAAGAATTTGCTGTAATTATTGCCAATAAGGTAAATATCCACCATTTTTATAAGCGTGTCGGCTGTCAGGGTAAACGATATATCTCTTCCATTAACTGACAATGAGTTTTCAGCTATAGCGGGTTGGGGAGGGAAGACAGCCTCGCCAATGGCATCTGGCAACCCATCATATTGACAAATTAACCGATATTTACCGCCTGATTGCGGTATGAATGGTTCCAATGGTCTGTAAAGCGTATCTGTAAAAAGTGAATCGGAAGGCAGTAAAGGAAAATCAATACTCTTAACGACATTGCCATCAATAATATGCTCAACCCTTACCGAAACATCGCGAATAATGGTGTAACCCTCCTCCAATTCAAGAACAGGCCACAATTTTTGAACAAATACAAACGATTTATTAAAGTCTCCTTTCATATCGGGCCGAAGCAGTCCGAAAATATTCATGCCTTCTTCAATATGTTTGTCGGCAAACCTGGGCTGCTGGTTAATTCCCAAATAGTACTCACATGAAATCGCAGATACAACCAGAATTCCAATGGTGCAATATGCTATAATTTTCTTACGGTTCATAAACTAAAATTTAATTGTATAACTGAAACCTATTGAAGGAATATAGTTCGTCCCGATAGGCAGGAATTTGTTTTCCCAACGTGGCAATGCCATCGGAAAATAGTAATCCACATTCCGGCGAAAGAATGTGAGGTTACGCACGGTTACGATGAGGTACGATTCCTTCGCATTAAAAACTTCCGAAAGCTCTTTGCCAAATCCGGATCGCAACCGCTTACGAATACTTATATCCAGGTTGATCAGCGGCGGCATTTTGGCATTGTTCTTCTCATTCGAAATCCAGATCGGAAACATGCTAAACTCCTCAGTTTGCGGATCATAATAATAATAGTCTTGCCTTACCTGTTCAATACTACGGTAGATACCGGAGAGGTATGTGAACGATGCATTATACTCCAGGTTATTGGATATGGCATAGTTGGCAACAATTTTCAGGGTATGCCTCCGGTTATAATCATATGGATAGCTTTCCCCGTTATTCAGAAACGGATACTGCCTGTTTGCCCAGGAAAGTCCGTAGCTGCACCAGCCGGAAAGATTATTAAAGGCTCCCCTCAGCATAAGTTCGGCTCCATAGGCATCGCCTGATCCCTGCTGCAGCTTATCGGAGAGTGTAATGACTTCGACATCGGTCTGGTTAATATCGAAGGTATAGACCCGCGAAATGTCTTTATAGTATATATCAAGAGAGAGAACAGTCAGCGGATTCAGTTCTTTATCTATTCCTGCAATATAGTGAATTGACTTACTTGGTTCATAGGAAGTCAGGGGAAAATAGTAATCCACAGCCTGGTTCATTTCCACTTCGTTGGTATTCATGCTGATCACATATTGATAGTAGATTCCCCATGCAGCTCTTAATTTAAAGTCAGCCGGCAAAGAAACAACCAGATTAAACCGGGGTTCGTAATTCCATGGCCGGTTCTCATACTTTGTGAATCTTACACCGGGACGAAGAATTACCGGTCCGGCCTCGAATTTATCCTCTGCATACGCTGACCATTGCATGGGCTCCCTGTTTATCCTGCCCTGATCGATATCGTTAATTTCAGCTGAATTAATAAAAGAGTACTGGTTAAATTCAATCCCTGCAGTAAATGTACTAAACCTGGACAGTTTATAGTTTAGCTGTGTTTTTGCACAGAGATCGAGGATCTGATTATCGAAATTTGAATTCGTATTCAGCCAGAGATTTATGGTATCATTGTGCGCCGGAATGGTATCAACGGGTAATCCGGTAATATTATCATATAGTACAGCAGTATCGTACTGAACAGCGGTAGGAATCTTAAAATCCATTCCGGAGTAATTATTGGAACGATGCAAAGAATAATATGCCTGTGAACGTATATAAATTCTGGGGCTTAACACCCATTTATGGATAAATGTAGCCGCCCTGTTAGTCCACCGACTGGTCAGATTAAACTTAAAGTTTTCATATATATCCCAGCCGATCGTATTATCAAGATACTTGTAAAAAGTATTCATATCGATATCGCCCCGATCCTGCGACTGAAAATATTTAAAGGTAAGTCTGTTTTTCGCATTTAAACGATAGGTATAGGACAGGTTGAGATCGTAAAAATAACTTTCACTCTGAAAAATGAAATAGGAGAAAAGATCGAAAAAATATCTTCCGGCCAGGGTTGCCGAACCTTTCTCACCTACCGGAAATTCAAAAAAAGCTTTCGAGTGGAAGGTGCTGGGTTCCACTTCGCCATGCAATTCGGTACTATTCCCGTCTTTAGTTGAAATGTACATTACCGAGGAATTACGTCCTCCATATTCAGCTCCAAACCCACCCACCAGCATATTGACCGATTTAATGGTCTGTGTATTGAATATTCCTGAACTTATACTTGAATGATACGGATTATAGATCATTACTCCATCGAGTAAAACGGCATTTTCTCCGGGTTCGCCTCCTCGCACAGTGAATAGTGGTGAGAAAGGTTCGGTACGATCGATACCCGGAAGAAATTTAATGGCAGAAAAGACATCATTGCCGGCTGCAGGAATCGATTGAATGGTTTTGGCCGATATTTCAATCATGCTTGTTTCTACCTGTCGGTCGGCCGCCCTGTCGGGTGTTGCTGCTACAACCGAAACCTCATCGACTTCGAGCGGTTGGGGCTTCAATGCAATATCGGGGAGCGTAATACTTTTCTCATCTATGGTAATTTCTAACGACATTTCTTCATACCCGATAAAGGATATGGTCAGAATGTGTTTCCCATTCGTTAATCCGGCAAACTGAAAAAAACCATACCTGTCGGAAACCACACCACGTCCCGTGGTTGGTTCGTAAATGCTTGCACCGATGAGGGTTTCCCTGGTAGTTGCGTCAACAACATATCCGGAAACGGCATAATGCTGGGCATTCGTTGCCGGAACCATGCCTAATACTGCATAGAGTATGATAAACCATCGCAATATCGTATTGCATTTTTCCATGTACTACGTTACAATTTAAATCCGATCCCCATAAATAAACCGGCCTGAACTTTCAATTTTTTATCGATGATATAGCTGATATTTTCAATTAATCCTATACGAGCTGTAATCCCTGAGGAATTCAACGGATTATAGAGTATGCTCTGAACCGACGAAACTTCAACATCGAACAGCTGATAGAGAGTAGGATTGTTTTTTTCAATATCTTTCCACTTGCAAAAACCCAGCAGAATATTCAGATCGGCATCGAGCATTAAATTCCTGTTTTTCCTGAGTGTATAATGTTCCGAATTCTTACCGATGGCAAACGATTCGTAATCGGGATTATCCTGATATCGTAAAATGCCTGCAGTATACCGGTTCTTTATATTGGTTTCCGGGCGGGTAAAATAAACTTCGCCCTGGATACCCCACCAGTTATATCCTATAAAAGTTCCTCCGAGAGCGTTCAGATACAATGACCGGACCTTAGGATCATCGATAAAATTGGGAGTAATTTCATCACTCGCTCCTATTGAAACCGAATTAAGGGTAAGCAGGTCAATTTTAAAATCGGTATGCCATTTGCTTAGCAAATTCTCTGTTGAAACGGCCGGGGATTCTTTCTTTACTTCCGGCAGGTACAAATAATCGTAATACAATGTACCCAGATACAGGTTCGTATCAGCAGCATATTTAAATACCGGAATATCGGCCACCAGATAAACTGACCGGCTAAAACGTTGTTTTTTTGTCTCGATCTCAAATTTCTTTATATCCAGTACATAATTGAATTTTCTTCCTGTATCAGCTGAAATTCCTGACCGGATTGCCTCAGTCAGTGGCCTTTTGGTATAGATCTCGTAATCAACCGGAAAGAATAAATATTTATTTTTGGTCCCGAAGCGCACAAAACGTGGATTCTCATCCCTTTCGTCGTTTATTTCCACTATGCTTATACGGTCCGTATCAATCAGAGAATCGCTTCGGAATCTGACAAAAATAGTATCGGGCAGTAATTTCTGAGCTTTACAAGTAATACTGAAAATTGCTACATGCAATAACACAAAAAAGACAAGCCGTAATAAAATACTACAACTTCTGATTGAAATGAAGACCATCCGCGTTAAGCAAATTAATCTTTATAATCCTGTTTGTAATCCTGATCATTGATAGCGCACTGCTGTACCGCTGGCCGTAACCATAAGCATACTACCATTCGCTCCTATGGTTTCGTAGTCGAGATCGATACCTATTACAGCATTTGCACCCAGACGCCGGGCGTTTTCTTCAAGTTCGTGCAATGCATTGTCCTTTGATTCTCGCAGTACTTTCTCATACGAAGCCGAGCGTCCGCCGACGATGTCGGTTATTGTGGCAAAAATATCCTTGAATAAATTGGCGCCGATTATGGCCTCTCCGGTCACAATACCCATGTATTCAACGATCTTCTTATCGTCCAGTGTATTGGTTGTTGTTAAGATCATGGTATAGTGGTTTTTTTAATTTTTGTAAAACTGGTAAAAAAAACAGATTCCTGCATATATTCCTGATCAAAATATGGTATTTCTTAATATTACAGGTGAACTTTTAATAATATATTGATATTAAACTGAAGGGCTATAACTGTGAGGGAGATTCTCAGAGAGTACGCTAAGTTCAAACAAACTCCATGAAATCTTATAATTTATCAAATCCCACAACCTTTGCCAGAAAAGGCAAACAGAGAAATCAACGAAAAAAATACGTGCATGTAAAGTATAATATGTCATATGAGTGTAAGCTTACTATAAAAAAAGTAGAATATCATAGAATAAACATAAAAACCATAATCATGAGAAAAGTAATTGTATTGAGCCTGGTTTTAGTACTTTTTGGAATAAAAACCAGTAATGCCGGTAACGACAGGCATTTGAAGAATGCTCGCAAAGATACGGCAGCGTATACTACGATAGCTGCCAGGGTAATTGATGAGACAACTAAAGAACCGGTTGTTTTTGCATCGGTGTTTCAGACAAGCAGCAATGTAGGAACTGTAACTAACTCCGACGGTGAATTTATCCTGAAAATTCCGGGTAAAACGCCGGAAGGAACTATATCCATTACACACATCGGCTACAAAAACAAAGAAGTACCTATCAACAGTATTGTTAAAGGAGAAAAAATAGTTCTCCTGGAACAACATGCTATTCCCATCGAAGAAGTAGTTATTAAAAAGATCGATCCGGTTGATCTGATCAGGACAGCCCTTGAGAAAAAAAAGGAGAACTACAACAATTTTCCTGAAATGCAGACCGGCTTTTATCGTGAAACTATAAAAGAAAACCGTAACTATGTTTCGGTTTCGGAAGCTGTTCTCGATATTTATAACGCCGGCTACAAGGAAAGTTTCGACTTCGACAGGGTCAGGATTTTCAAGGGCAGGAAAAGCAAAGATGTGAAACGCATGGATACGGTCCTGGTAAAGTTTCAGGGAGGACCTCGAATAGCTATGTTCCTGGATATTGTTAAAAACCCGGGAGTGATCCTCGATCCGGAGATGTTTGAATATTACAATTTCACGCTTGGAGGAATTGTAAAAGTAAACGACAGGAACAACTACGTAATTAATTTCGATCAGAAAGTAAATACCGACTACCCGCTATATCAGGGTAAGATATATATTGATGTGGACTCGTATGCGATTACCGGCATCGATTTTCAGATCAGTGACAAGAGCCTGAATAATGCCGCAAAGATGCTTGTTAAAAAGAAGCCCGCTTCCATGGATATCGATGTGATCGACGGACATTACATGGTAAACTACAGACAAATTCAGGGTTTATGGGTATTGAACTATGTTCGCTCCGAAGTAAACTTTAAGATAAAG
>CAYUAV010000012.1:12409-18549 GCA_964442665.1 uncultured Bacteroidales bacterium | reverse complement strand
ACTTTAACTCAGATCTTTCAATTCAATGATTTTATTGTCCCTGAAAGTAAAAACCGATTTACCTTTTAATTCGATCTTGTCTCCGGCTTTCAGACCGTCCGGCAGATCAACCGCTAAAATTCCCTTGTAATCGATATGGATTTCTGCCCGGTCATCATCAAACTTCATATCGAGAACTTTTTGTTCTCTTTTCCTGAATAATTGTATGGCTTTTTTTGCCTGGTTCCTGAGTTCATCAATTCCGTTTGTTACCATGTTGACCTCTCCATCAGAAATATTCTCAAATCTCACATTTTCATGCATATCCTGCAGCATCCTTTCAATATCAAAGGTATTGTAAGCTTCAATATAATTTTCGATGATCTTCTTATATAACTGATCTTTCATGTTTAATTCATGTTGGGGTGTATATGTATTGTGATACGAAAAATACTTCGTTATTTTCCTGACCGGTAAAAATAACTTGTATTGCAGATTGAAACAATCATAATCTGACCGGAAAAGTTACTTGTCAGGATCATCATTGCCCGGAAATAAATAAATAATACCAAACCCGGGCCGCACTGAATTGCCAATATACATCGCCGTAGCTTCAATGTAAAGCTTATTCAGAAATGCACCGAATGAAAGTGCCGGATAGATGGGAGAATACTTTTGCGATTTTTCCCCGTATGCATTCCTCCTTACAAATAGTGTATTAAAGCTGATACGCGGTGTCAGAACCAAGCGATAGTTCTCCTTAAGTTTATAGGAAACAGGCAGAAAAAAATCGGCATTTAGAGCACCCTTTGTATCCGGATCGAGACCAATCTTCGTGGATCCTAACGATAGCGTGTCTTTGGCAAAAATGAAGCCGATGTCAGTACCCGCGGCCGCATTGAACCGTGTCCACTTTCTGAAAAGACTATACTGGATCCCCCCATGCAAACCAATTCCTGTAATTACATAGGGCAGATGCAGATCGAACCGGAGATCGAGCTGATCACCTAATCCAACCTGACCCCCGAAACAAAAATTAGGGGCAAGGATTAATTTGTCTGAAAAATGAATATCGCCGTTAACAGATGTTGAATCAATATCGGGAGACAGACCTGTTCCCAATCCTACATACAGATAGGAATTCCCCCTGCCCTGAGGAACCGGATCATTGACGTAGAGATTATTCGTTACGGTACACGATGAAATAAGTATGGTCCAGAGCAGGATGGTTGGTTTTTTTGTACTCATTTTTAATTATTTTAAAGTGAAGGCGTCGATTTAAATTTTAAATGCGTTTACTCCCGGCTACTTCATTATCTTGTTCATATCTCTTTACTGAATATACATTATTTATTTTCTGCCCAGTATCAGATATACGGGTCGTTTAAAATACAGCTCTCCATTTTTAAGAAATAAATATCCTGATAATTTTTTATCGTTTTTACCACTTGCAAGCATTTCCTTTAACTGCAACTTATTTACCCTTGTCTGTTTTGCATGTTGAATATATTCCTTTACATTCAGATCGACCGACAGGCTAAAGTCTCTGATGATATCTATACTATTTTCAATATACAAATTGTTAAATTCCCTTTTGTATAAAGTCTTGTTATGACTAATGTCGACCAGTTTATCGAAAGTTTCAAAAAAGTCATTGACATAATTATCCTCATAAGCAACAATATCCTGGATACTTATTTTACCTTCTGTTTTGCAACAGCGAATCATTTCATTAAAAATCATTCCGGGATTTACAAAATGATGAAACGCTGATTTGCATAAGACAACAGAATATGAACCTTCAGCGTAGGGTAACTTCTCCACATCGGAACAATCGAAACCAACATTATCAAGTCCGAACTTTCTCATTAATTCTTTTGCTATTTCTATTTCCTTATCAGAAATATCAATGCCCCGTGCTTTCGATACTTCTTTCGCAATAAATATTGTGAATTCTCCCGGGCCGCAGGCAACATCCAATACCTTGTCATATGATCGGATATCACAAAAATCAAAGTATCGCTGAAGATATTCCGTATTTTTTCCTATCCACCAGTTTGCGAATTTTTCTGCCTGTTTGTTAAATTGCCTTTTAATGACCCGGTTTGGCATTTTACTCTGAATTATTTTTCTGCAATATGAACTCTTAACGGATACATAAGTCGTTTGCTTTTAAAAGGTTTTAACCCGCTTTCAAGGAACATATTCCGATATGCATCAGTACTGTAGAATCTGACATGGGCTTTTTCCCTTTTCCTGACTATACTGTTAATCCATCTGATAAAAAAATCATCGGCCGTTACATCGAGAATGTATATCCGGCCTCCTGACTTTAAAACTCGCGAAATTTCATGCATTACCCTGTTGGGATGCAAATAGTGATGAAAAGAATTTGTGCATAGTACAGAATCGAAATACTCCTTTTGGAATGGTAATACTTCCGAGTTAGCCTGAATAAAGTCGATATTCATTAATCCTTTGGAATTCGCTTTTGCTTGTTCAACCATTCCGTTTGAAATATCGATACCTGTAAAATTTCCATTACCATTAAGAAGAGCTGCTATATATCTCACTGCCCAGCCCGTTCCGCAACCAATATCCAGGAAATTAATATTCTCCCTGAGAACCAACTGATCAATGGCTTTCTTTTGCATATATCTGAAATAGCCGAAACGTTTTCTGTCATAAGTAAGAGCCCTTCTGTCCCACTTTAATTCATTGGCTTTATTCTGTTCAAACATATCTTGCATCGTAAAGCGGTTGTGGTATTCGTATGTAAACAACTACATGGCTCTGCAAACAAACTTATTACTATTTTAGGGCATAATCTAATCAATCTTTTCTAAGACAGTCCGACACGTAACTAAAATTATACATACCCTGGCTAACCCTCCTATTCCTTAAAAGGAGACATCATGTCTGTTATGCTTTATGCAGATTCAATAATTTTTCCGTTAAATTATTTAAAACCAGTAATTTAAATACTGTTGCCGTTTTATTGTGAAAAACACTGCTCCATGCCTGTGCATACATCCGGATAAATTTCGTAACTTCTTAGTAATAATCAACCCATTTAAAAATGAAAAAAAATACTTTGATCCTTTCTTTATTTTTGTTTGCAGGACTATATTGTTCCGGACAAAAATTATCTGTCGAAAATACTTACACTTTTGAAAGCCTGAACAAAAACTCTTATCTGGGTAATGTTGAGTATAATCAGGACGATAAAACTACCCGCCTATACTATGTTGCAAAAGACATGACCAAAACGGTTTTTACAACATACATTTTCGATGAACAGCTCAATTTTGTCGAAGAACAACGCGATGAATATTCAATTATTGATGCGACAAAGGATGCAATAAACAGCGTTCGTGCAAAGTACCAGTGGTTTAATTACCAGGGTGAAGAATATACCCGGGAAGCGGTATGGGTACTGCCTTCATGGAAAGGTGAAATAGTGGCCCGAAAAGTATTGTATACTTATAAGTATAACTGGGCTTTAGGTGACTATTATCGCACAATCAAAGTAATGGATAAACAAACCATCAGTGGTATCGATGGCGGCAGGTTGTTTTTATACGATCGCATCGATAATTCGCTTGACGGGAGTGTTCTTATACTGGTAGGACTGAAAGCTGAAAAAGGAGATAAAGAAAATAAATGGCAGGAGTCAAGGAAGTTCCAGTTCATTAAAATCACCAGCGATTTTAACGCCATCCCGGGAGATATCATTGAATTTGATTACGATATGGGCATAACTTTTACAAAAGTACTCTCGCAAAATACTGAAATCATTGAAACCGAGGGTGGCGAAAGCGAAGGAGGCATTGTGGACTATATGGAAAAATCGGCAGGCGACCTGGCCGATGGCGATGCTGTTCTGATCTTTGCTCCGGTCAAGTCGTTTTTAGACAAGAAAAATATGTCGCCCGATCCCGGTGCGCACACCATGATAATTCTGAATGCTGACGGAAAAATCGAAAACCGTATCGATTATCAAACACCAACCAGCGGATGGGTGGTTGAAGGATATACAATATCATACGACGGAAATGACGTGTATTATTTTGGTCCTGCCAAGGATGATGCGTATGTAAATATGTTGATGCCCGTAAATACACCTTTCGGATCTTCCGATGTTGTTGCCGATATCAAATGGAAAAATTATCAGGTCATGAAAGTCAGCGGAGATAAAGTCGTATACCTGAATTCAACACCGCTGGCCGAATTCAAAGCGAAGTCGGTTAATCCTCCTTCACAGCGGCAATCACCCGATTATGTGGGAAAAGATTTTGAAAAAAGCCTGGCCTATGCTACACCGGAAGGTGAACTTATTATTTCCGGACAAAAATATACTACCACACGCATTCCCGATCCGAACTCAACCACGCAGGGTGCAACCATAGAAGTTATTGATGAATATAAGGACCTGGTCATGTTCCATTTTGATAGTCAGGGGCAGCTCAAGGCTCAATATGGAATTCGGCGCGATAAGAATAATAAATATTCAAAAGCAAATCTTACGCCTCAGGATGTGTATCTTAATCGCGACGGTACTATCTTGTATTGGGTTTATGGCGAAATTCAGGGAATGCGAAAAGGTTTCGAAATTGCAACTGATATTGCAGGTTTTAAAGGCAGTATCGGAGTATCCAAGAAAAAACTACTCTACTATCCCGCTGTCTCCAGAATTGATCTGGCGAACGCCAGCGTAGGTGATTTTGTCCCATTAGGAACAAATACTGAAGGTAAACAGGTTTACTATACTAATCCTGAATTTCCTCAACTGCTTTCGGAAGATCAGACAATCCTTACATTTGTAGGCGAAGATAAAGCAGGGAAAGTAATCTGGCTCGCCCGGATGCCACTCGAATGAAATGTTTAGTCGGACGAATTTAAGACTGCCGTTCAATACCTATTGACGGCAGTTTTTTTAGCCTTCATTTTGGTCAAATTGTCTTTGTTGAAAGGATAATGAAAGATAAGAAAATCGAAAGCAGAGAAACCTGGTCCTTCATATATATTCTGACTTAAAATAATATCTTTATCCGGATTTATAAATCCTGTAACAGTTAATTAAAAAATAAATTGTAGCATGCGATCTCTTACATTTCTCATAACCGTATCACTCTGCTTACAGCATTCCTTTGCAAAATTAACGTTGCAGGAAGTACGCACTGCTTCCAATACTATTTTGGTCATATACTATACCAGCGATACAACCGATGTTTATGAAGTGAATATTGATACTCCGAACAATTGGAAGATAAATGGCAGACCTGTGAAGCAACTATTCAGGTTCGCCACCGAAGCGGATAAATGCGACCATTATGTCTACCTGGAAACAGCCAAACTGGTTCAGGGAAAGCGTTATACTATTGATACACCATATGGCAAGATCAACATGGTATTTAATGACCGGAATATTTTTTGTGAGTCGATAAAAACCAACCAGGCCGGATATAGTCCGCTTTCCAAAGTACGCTTTGCAAATTTTGCTATCTGGCTGGGAACCGGAGGAAGCAGAAAGACCGAAGGTGAGTTACCCGGATATACAGTATATGAACAACATACCGGAAAAACCATAGCAAAGGGAGTATTGCAGGAGATGGGGGCCGATTCATCATCCGGTGATTACATATACCGTATCAGCCTTTCGGATGTCCCGGAAGGAGGGCCCTATCAGATTACGGTGAAAGAATACGGATCTTCGTATCCCTTTGGTATAGGAGGTGAATTTTCAAAAAAACTGGCTTACATTACCTTCAGGGGACAATATCTGCAGCGATGCGGGTGCCCGGTAAACAAACCGGATATTCGTAAAAAAGCCTGCCATATGCTGATCTATGATGTGGACGGACCCATAGGCGAAGCTAATATCGTGGTAGAAGGAACCGAACCTGTATTTCGCTGTTATGGAGGCTATCACGATGCGGGCGACGCCGATCGCAGAGCCTATCATATGATAAATCCCATCGTGGATCTGATGATCTGTGAGGCTTTCCCCCAGACATTTCACGACGGACAATATGATATTCCCGGTGAGTTCGATGCGGAGTATAATATTTTAAGCTACACGAATGGTATTCCTGATATACTCGACGAAGCGGCATGGGGAACCCTGGTATGGGAGTACCTGCAAAACGAGGATGGGAGTA
>CAYUAV010000012.1:0-12399 GCA_964442665.1 uncultured Bacteroidales bacterium | reverse complement strand
CGGGACTGAAACCAAAGGTTATCCGGATCCGTTTGATGCCCCAATGGATAAGGATACAAAGAAATATGGCACGGTAAGAATCGATCCGCGGGCTACCTGCACCGGTGCAGGTTTGTTTTTACATCTTGCACGACTGCTCAAACCCTATAAGCCTGACCTCTCGACAGAATTACTGGAGCGCGGCGAAAGGGCTATGCATTATGGTGAAGCGGAAATGGCCAAACTTGAAAAGCTTTATTACCACATTCAAAGATATTTACTGACAGGCGATGAAATGTCCCATAATAAAATCAGGGAACTTTATACTATCGCTGATTCGTTGAAATATAATCTATTCATCACCCAGGGATATTCGCTTAACGATAACAGGTTCGACAATCCTGCCTACCTGTATTCCTATATCATCGAAAAAGAAAGGCCAACGGATAAAAATATTGTGGATTTTTTTATTTCGGCACTTAAAGGAGCTGCCGACAGTATTATAGCTATGCTGAATACTCATGACTATCCTGTTGGCAATAATTCGTCGCCTAAGGCTGGCTGGGGGCACAATGTGAAGCAACCTCAATATGCCTGTACTCCCATGCTTTACTGGAGTTTGACAAAAGAACAACGATACATAGACGCGGCAGCACAGCTTATGGACTGGAAGCTGGGTCTTAATCCTACCGGCATAAGCTATGTTACCGGCCTTGGCTTTCACCAGGTTCATAATCCTCACGACAGGGAAAGTGCCTATATGAAAAAGTTAGGATGGGCCCCCAAACCGGGAATTACCGTTTTTAGTCCCGGAATTGCAGGTTGGTGGCGAAAATCGGCTGTACTTCCCGAGGTTAAAAAATTACCCAAAGAGCGGCAATTTGCGGATGATATCCGGGCTATCTATTTTACCGGGTTTACGATCTTCGAAACCATGACACACGAGGCTTTTTATACGGTGCTGGCAGGAGGTGGAAAATGGAATGGAGCGGATCCTTTTAAGCAACCCGATGATTAATAACTAACCTCATTATATTAACGAGATTATTTGTAGTTTGTAGTTAATTAAGATTCTTTCTTTTTCTGCCGGTGATACCATTCCAATGCTTTAACATTACTCCCGCAGGTTTGCATACTGCACCAACGTCGTCTTCCATTCTTCGATTTATCAAAAAAGAGCCATCCGAAATTCGGACACTCCTTTATTCTGTCGTGACGGGAATCCAGTAATAGAGAATAAGCATCCATTATAACCGGTGCCATTATATATTGTAATTCGTCTTTCCCGAAATTCCATATTTGTCTGATTGTACCATCATTTTTTTCGAGCTGAAGCTTTGAAAAGTATCGAGGTAATATCCGGTTGAATTCAAGCATATCCTGAGGCCGGATATCCTCGTTCCTGCTAATCCGGCGAAATATCCCGTATAGTAATTCACGCAACATAACAGCCTCATTCAATACATTACCCGCCATATCCTGATGAGTTTTAGCAAATTCTTTCATTTGCCTGTGTTGTGCTGTATCAATGATCTGCAGACGAAATGCCCAGTCTGTCAGATCATCCGTCGTATTCATATAGTCTATTTGATTCGTTGCAAATCGGTCGTTTATTGTATTTACAAAATCAAGGCAAAGTCTGCCTCCATCCAGCCTTATTTTAAAAATTTTACTATTTTTTACCACTTATATTTGTTTTCATGGTAAAGTTATTTATCTTTACCATCTAAATGTAATTCAAAGGTAAAATTAACAATGTTTACTGAATCTGTTACATATTTTTATGACAAACATTCATTTAATCATACATTATGAAACTTCGCATGATAAATAATCTTGATACCAACAATAATACTGCCTGTTATTTCAAGGCATATACATCCTTTTTTGAAACTAAGATCATTGATCCGTATTTTATTTCAGGGAAGATTTTCCCTGTAAACACATTACCTGACAAAAACCTAAACTTATGATAGCAAGAATATGGCATGGCAGTGTTCCAACTGCAAAATCAGACAAGTACCATGAATACCTGTTTAAAACCGGATTAAAGGATTATACTAAAATCAATGGCAACATGGGAGTATACCTCCTGAAGAGGAAAGAAGGCGACTTAAGCCATTTCTTTACACTAACCTTTTGGTCGGATACAGAGGCTATAAAAAAGTTTGCCGGTAATGACTTCGAAAGGGCAAAATACTATCCTGACGATAAATTGTATCTGACTGAAGAAGAACCGTTTGTTTCGCATTATGAAATCGTGGAAATCTCCCCCCTCCGGAACATGGCAAATCCATCGGAGAAATTCAGATTGGAATTATTTCAGTATAAACCCATCCTGTTTTATAAATAATGCATAACGAATACTCCAATACCAGCTTCTGTATTCAGACAAGCCCCTGTCTTTTACAAAGTCATGCCAAACTATTGCATGCCCATTCGATTTACCTTAAGAAGCCGATAATGACAGTAAGGTATCTGAATAATCAATTAATCAGACTATAGTCTGCCGGGATGTCGACACCGTTCCATACTTTTTTAGCAGTCCACGGTAAATCGGCATCAGTCCAGAAAGGATCACCGGCCGGCAGGCCCAGGGGAAGAAAAATAGTTGAACATAAATAAAGGCTACCGGTGTTGATATAAAAATCGGCTAATTCGGGCTGGTAACCGCAAAGTCCGATAGTCAGCCACCCCTCTTCGATAAACGTTCCGGGAGCTTCCAGTGTCTTTTTTATCACTTCCGACAAAGCACATCGCACTTGTGCCGGGGGCAGCGTTTCAGGTAATTTATGATGCAATGCCATATCGGCCAAATGATGAAAAGCAGCGCCGCGATATACGATTGATCTTCCGTAAACAGGAAAACTTCCGTCGCTGCTTATGGTTCGTTCCTGTATTTCGGCATAGCGTGCGGTGATCTTTTCCAGTTCGGGAATAAACCAGTTAAACGATCCGTCTTTTGAGCCAACAGCATCAAGTATATTTGTAAGGTAGGGCTGTATCACATAGCTGTTATAGTAATCCATGGCAAAATGCATCCCATCGGAGAACATTCCGTCACCTACATACCAATGCTGGGAAAATTCACGGATTCCGTATTCAATGCGCACAGGATCGTATGGAAGATTGTATTTGCAGAAGAAAGCCTCTACCATACCGGTAAAGAGTATCCAGTTGGTATAAACGGGAATTGTCGATCGGGAAGCTTCAAGCGCGATAACCACATTTTTTCGCACATCATCAGACATATTTTCCCAAAGCCATGGACAACGGATTAAGGCTAAAGCAAAAAAGGAAGCATCGACCAGAGGCTGATAACCGCTCCAAAGCATATAGTCGTTTGCACCTGAATTTGTGGCATTGGCGATAGCCTTCAGCGCCCATTCGCGGTATTGCCTGCGCAGTTCAATTTCTTTATCCGAACCGCCCTCACAGTTAAGCCACGGTGAAATTCCGCATAGTGTGCGGGCAAAGGCTTCGAGATAAGCAACCTTTTTCCGTTGTTCCGGGTTATCAATTGTTTCGGAAAGTGTAACCGGCATTCTTTCCTTCAGTTTGTCGGCTGCCAGGTTTGATATGACAGGCCGTGCAACTTTATCCATATAATATAGCCAGTGCTCTCTGGTCCCTTCTTTTTCCTGTGCTGCAGCTGATACATGTAGTTGCAGGACTACAGCAAATAAGCAAACTGTTCTCAGTGTTGTGGCTCTTCTTCTTTTCATACTAGTGTTTTAATGCCAGATAAATTTACTTTATTTTTTCTTTCCTGCCCAACATCAGGCGGACATTGGCGATACTTAAAAAGGCCTTCAGGGCGAAGTAAGCTGATTTTTAATGTAATTAAGCCCGGTGTTAAAAAGCGCCGGGCCTTAAAAATCAGACAATCTGTATCTGCTTTAGTTTGCCTAAGATTTACCCACCTAATGGCAGGCTAATTTTAATTTCCGGTATAGAGACTGTTGATACCGGGCAGGATTGTGAAATAGTAAATTTCTATCTGATGGAAATTTTCAACCGAATGGCGCCTCTATTGCCTGTTTGCAGAATTTCTGAACCGGGTAATAATGAAGTACACCAGAAAGCCGAGTGAAATGGCAATAAGTTCGATGCCAATCGGCATATAAGCATGACTACTTTGCATCCAGATCATGTTTTCATTTTTCTCGAACAGTGCTATGATTAAAAGTCCAACACCTGCAAACAGTGCTACCAGTCCCCATTTAAGTGTAGCATAACTGCTATCTTCCTTGTCCTTCGGGAGGTCCAGGATACCGGCCTTATCAACATGTCCGGCGGAAATAATCCTTCTTTTCAGGAGAAAATCGGTAAAAACTTTAATAATCTGATAAATACCCGCAAATACGATAACTGTTACAATTGCATCTTCCATAGTTTTAGATTTTTATTTGTTTATCGTTCAATGAGTCGTTAGAAATTCTTATTTGTTGCATATATTGTAAAAATATTTTTCGACAATGCAACATTTTACCCTGTTTACAGACTAATATGGTGTAAATGGACGACAGGACGCTGATACAAAAAGTAATTGATGGCGACAGACCGGCTATAGAATTACTGGTAGAGAAGCACAAAAACCTGGTTTGGCATATTATTATTTCAATGACCGGTCATAACATTGATTGTGAAGATCTCTTCCAGGAAGTTTTTTTGCAGGTATTTAAAGGATTAAGGCGTTTCAGGGCCGATGCCCGGCTGTCAACATGGATAGGTTCAATCACTCACCATATTTGTGTTGATTATCTTCGAAAAAGGAAAAAAGAAATGGATTATCAAAACCTTGTTGCCAATCAAAAGCCTGCTGCCGGAATTTTAACGGACATAAGCTGGAAGCAATCGGAAAATGAAGATCTCAACCAGGTAATACTGGCAGCCATCGCCAGATTACCGGCTGACTACCGGACAGTTATCACTCTGTATCATCTTGATGAACGTTCCTATAGTGAAATAGCCGAGATAACAGGCATGCCCGATGGTACAGTGAAAAGCTATATCAGTCGGGGACGAAATTTACTGCGTAAAACACTAATTACGCTTATTCCGGATTTAGCTGAGATGCTTAGCGATTTCTGACGAATAATGAATAATTTTGTGAAATGACAAGGGAACAGATAACAAATAATGAACTGGGAGCTTTGATACACCATGCACTTGTATCCGATTCAGAACAGGTAGTTCCGCCAGGCTTAACAGAAAGAGTTATTCAAAAGCTCGTTAGAAGAAATATCCTCCGTGAATTGATATTTGAGTTACTCCTCAAAGGAATTTTGGTATTGGTAAGTTTAGCTGTATTGACAGGTGTTCTTGTCTGGATAAAAGGCAGCAATATACTTGCTTTCTTATATACCTATTTTATCAATAATTGGCAACCTATCATTTCAATTCTTATCCTGGCATTGATTACCATTCTTATCGACCAGATTGGTCTGAGGTTTTATTCTGCTTTTAAAAAAGGAGCCAGACTAAAAGTATGATTGAAGAAGTTATTCGAAGACCTTATTGATCAAAAATCCCAGCTACCCATTATATATTAAGGCGGTATAAAATAACCGGGGCCGGTAAACAAAATATAAAAAGGATAACAGCCCGATTAACCTAAAACGAAAAGCTACTATTCCAGGCTGTGTTTGTCTCAGTATAATAATAAATATGCCGCTCAGGATTCATTGCATGATGCGTTTCAACTTTCATTCAATTGCGATAGCGGGTTTCAGGCTGTCATTCTTTCCATGTTTTAATTAGTCCCTCTACCGATTTGGCAATGCCCTGCGGATCTTTAGCAGCTATTGATGCCCCCAGGTTTATGATCGATGCGGCTATGTTTATAGCTTTCTGCACTTGTTGTACATGCTTGTAGTCGCTCTTTATTTTTGTTGTAATATTTCCAATAGTTGCCAGGGTGCCCTCAACCTCGTCCATGACCAGGGTGGCCGAAAGGGTATAGAGCTTATTGGTGTAATCGAGGGCTTTGCGGTGCAATTCCTTGAGTTTCTCAGCTTCTTCGGACGACAGGATATGGTAATGCACATCCCCGTATTCTTCGATGGATCGTGCCAGCGAAAGAAAATCGTCGGCAAGTACTTTTGCCTGTTGGGCAGTTAGGTTGGCCATGATTATTTGGTTTTCAGTTTATTGATTTCACTGATAATATTATCGATATCGCTGGCATACTGTAGCAAGGCTTTTTTCACTTCACCGGCTTTCAGGTTTGCTGCATTTTCGGCCAGCTCATGGTGCCCTTCTTTAATTTTCTGCAGGGCATGAGAGTATGCAACGATCTCTTCTTTCCACTTTTCGGTTTCCCCGGTCTTTTCCCAGTAAACAAGCAACACTGCCCTTTTATCAAATTTCGAAACCGTCGTATCGCGAAGGATCTCTTTGGTGTACGACCTGTACTTATCCTGCAGCACATTGATCTTACCCTGCAGGTTACCGGCGATATTGAAATCGAGCCAGTCGATGAGTATGGCCACGGATCCGTCGGCCTCCTGCACATACGTACCAATCCTTTTTTTCCTGTACTCGTCCGTAATTGCTTTTAGCAGGATACCCGATATAGCAGCGTAGGCACCAGCCTGTTCTTCGCTCAGCTGTATTTTCCCGAATTCATTTCCGGCAAGCGCTTTCGACAATTCGTCCATTTTGTAAGTGGTGAGTTCATTATCCGCCAGGCTGGCCAGTCCGTCGAAATAGCCCTTCAGGGCATTGTAGAGCAGTAGCGTTATGCTGTCGGCTTTATGGTCGGGCCGGCAGTCGCAGTTATCGATATACATGTTCAGACTGTCGAGCTTATCGACCAGGCAATGGGCACGGCAGGCTTTCTCAAAATCGAGGCTCAGCTGTTCATATGCTGTAAGTCCGTTAAGGGCGTTGGACGCATATTCGCTTACATGATTCAGCGGCACACATGAATACATGACGGCCACGAGCATCAAAATACGGGATAATAAGGTTAATTTCTTCATTTTTTCAGGGTCTGGTACATTTCATTAACAACTTCTGTTTTTCCGCATAGTGTGCAGAATAACTTACCCGTAAGCTTAGTTCACGGGCTTACAATATATAGAGATTCGCAATAAAACACTTACTTTCATTCTATTCCGACTGATAAACGCAAAGCTGCAATCTTTCTGCTAACACTCCCTGGCAAACGCAGCAGCTTTATTTAACGCTCCGAATATATACTTTATAGATTAAAAATCCAAGAATTTTTTCTAAGATAAGGTGAGGCGGGAAGGTCGATGGAGTGGATACTTGCTGCCGGTTGCTTGGTGGTGCTTATTTAACATATAGTTGCAGTAGCACGAATTGTTCACAGTCGATGCTGATAGCCGGGGTCTTTCTTTGTCAATCGTATCTCAAATTAACCTGTTAAACTTCATAATAACTGAATGATAAAACTACACCTTTCGTCTCCTCTTAAAACTGATTTTTCTAATGTTACACTGACCGGTTGGCCAAATACACTTTCATATATTTTCTTTTGTGTACCCAATGAGCAGTTGCACAAAATTTCCGGAGCATCCTTCGCCCTGATAAACGGACAGTTACAGGTATCTCTTATTTTTTCATTCACTTTAATAATTCCTTTCTCTTTATCATAATCAACCGTATCAGCCCAGAGACTTTTAATAAAATCAAAGAATCCTTCCGGATCATTTTTATAGTTATTTGCAAAATTTTCTCCACATGCTGCTCCAAGCTGATTCAAAACCTTGTTTAAGGTTTCTTTATCCAATGACTCGTCCAGAATATAAATCAGATCCCTGAATCGATTTTGCATGAAGTCAATACGCCAATCCGATTCTTCTTCACTTTGAGTACTTTTCGAATTAGCTGATACTGAATTGCCCGTTAAGAATGACAAACCCATGCATCCGCATAAACCATATGTGCATGCACTTTTTAAAAAATCTTTTCTTTCCATACAGACTGATATTGTATTTGTCTCACCTGTCAACTAATATAGTATATTTTCATATTAGAAGTAAAATAATTCATCCTTGTTAGCCGGAGCACTTAGTTGTGCTGACGGTTCGGCCTGTGATAAGTTGCCGGTTTCAAAGCTCATCTATGTCTATTTATAACCAGTTTATTACAAACCTCTGATGCAGCAAAGCTAATATTCCACCAATTTTTCATAGGCTTTGTTGTGTATATATACACTAATTATTCCTTTTCGTAGCTCTTATAACTGAATAGGTATTCGATAACTTCCGTGATTCAACATCACATCCTAATTTTGATAATAATCCGGCAAAATCTCTCGGAGTATCTTCTGTCAGCCTGGCTATTTTAATAAAGATCTTATCGAGCAGGTTCTCTTTCTGTTTTTTCTGCCTATCCAGAATAATAATCTGTCCGTCGGCCCTGCATACCCTGAGCATTTCGGTAAGAACTTTGGCTACATTTATTTTTGTTCCCCCCAATGCGTATGTTGCCACAACATTCTCGAACAGATTATCCTCGAATGGTATAGCATAAAAATCTGCCTGCTTAAACTTTCCGTTTTTTACTTTCTTTGATGCTTGCTTTATCATTCCCAGCGATAAATCAATTCCATAACATATCAATCCTTTTTTATCGGCATATTTCAGTAATTCTCCCGTGCCGCAGGCAACATCAAGTACTTTCCCTTCTTTTATATAACTGACAACAACTTTACGATACTTGTTAGGCAGGAATAATCCCAGAAATATATCATAGAGTGATGCAAATTTGTTATAAGTCGTATTACTCCAGATTATCTTATTCATTTTTCACGATTATTTAAAAAGATGCTCCATGCATGCTGCACTTTACTTTAAATCAACAACCGGCTCTATACTGTCGGGTAATATTTATTTTCTTTAACTGGTTTAAATTACGTTTCATGGCATCGATGAGATTCCTTTTTTAGGTTTTAAACTTACTTATAAAAACATTAAAAACCTTTATTACTGTTGCGAATTAGGATTTCCATAGTTGAGAAGTATATTTGTTGAAGAGTTGAGGGGTAGGTGCTTATTACTGGGTGCTGGATGCTGGATGCTGGTTACCGGTAGCTATTTATCGTTTATGGAGGCTGTTACGGTCCATTGTGTTCGGGTTAATCCCAAATACTTATAGATTCGCGGCCGGATATCGGGATCTTCAAAATATGACCATTCATCAGTGACTTTAATACCTTTCCCGTAGGTCTCAAGTTCACGGGCATTTTTAATTCCGAAAATGTACGAAGAACCTGCCTTTAACCCGAGTTCTTTTTTCATTTTCAGCTCTACGATCTTCTTCCACAGGCCCCGGGTATATTTTTCCGTTACAACTTCCAATACAATTTGTGAATCGAGTAATGTATTGGAAAAAGTTTCAAAAAGGCGGATTACATCGTTCTTGTTCAGATACATAAACAAGCCTTCGGCTATCAGGAGGATATTCCGGTTCTTTTTCGCTGTTACTTTTTCGATCCACGAGGTATCCAGTACCGAACAGCCTATAAGTTCATAACTGAGTTTATCTTTTAAAATCTCTTTTTTTAATTCAATTACTTCCGGCAGATCGAGCTCCATATATTCGCAATCCTGATGGTGTATTCTCCAATATCGTGTATCGAATCCGCAACCAAGATTTATCACCCTACATCCCGGATGTTTCGAAATAAAATCATTAATAATAGCATCATATTTCCTGGCTCTGATAGCAATATGCAGGGTAAGTTTTGGTGATAACTTCCTGATGAATATCTGTTCCTGATCTTCGCCGGATAACCGGAAGAAAAATTCGTCAAGGCAATATAAAGCCATAGGGTCTCTGATCAATGGCCTGTTTTTCCCCGATTCAATGACGCGACTTCTGAGTGTTATAATAGCGGTTTTTGATACATCGGTTAATTCCATCGTTATCTACTTATTGTTTTTTAGTATCTGAGTATATCCGAATCGCCCGGAAATTATAATGTTTCTCTTTAATAGTATCAGCCGTAAATATTAGACAGATCATCAAATATATCAATTTTCGGGTATCATGGTCAGGAAGCAAAAGGGATAAATAATTGAGGGGTATGTGCTTGTTGCAGCCCGACCCGTCCAAATGGGTCATCCCTGCTTGTCTCAAGCCGTTCAGACAGGGTGGGTGAGAAACTTATTAAAATTCTGCCTACTTTTAATTATATTGTTGTAGCACGTATTTTTTTCTGTTTTTTTATTCTATTTCTCACTATTAGTACAATACCTATTAAAGCTATACAGCCAATGATATATTTTTCAATATGTTCTATATGGCCAAGTTTTGATTTAATCAATTCTCCAAACATATATCCAATTGTACAATAAGTAGTCGCCCAAATAATGGTACTCACTCCGCTAAAGAACAGGAAGGTTCTGCTTTTTGTTTTACTTGCTCCTATTGCGAGCGGTGCAATAGTTCTGAAACCATACAGAAACCTATAAATGATAAAAATAAGTATTGGGTATTTTTCCAGTTTTTTATCTATTATTGTTACCTTATCTTTAATTTTTTGATTTTTATTTAGCCAGTTTTTACCTTTTCTTCTTCCAAGATTAAAATAGAACATATCAGAACTATATGTTCCCAGAACACCGATAGCCACAACTAACCAAAGATTCAAATACCCATGATGAGCTGCAATAATTGAGGATATCATTATCATCTCACCTTCAAAAAAAATTCCCAATAATATACCTATATAAATAAAAATAATGTGCATTAATCAGATTTGTTAAATGATGGAATAATCATTCCAAGTAGCTGTTGTTATCCAAATAACAACCTGACTATTCCACAAATAGTCAGGATTTTATTTCTAAATCCAATAAGCAATATATTTTAGACAAACAACCATATAAACCTTTTAGCTTCCATTTTGTAAGTTAAACCACTTTCCTATTACAGCCAATTTTTACCATAACACTTATTTTAAAGGCAACGGATATACTTACCGATTACTTTATAGTATCTGATACACCGAAGAGCAGAACATTGGCTTTCCCTTTTTCCCTGATATAACCGCGATACATGCCGGATGTATTAAAGGGCATGGCAATATTCCCGTTCCTGTCCAGGCAAATTACTCCTCCATAGCCTCCCTTAGCCTTCAACTCCCGTATCACTTCACCGGCCGCTGTTTTCAGGTCTTTGTCCTGGTATTTCATACGGGCTGCGATATCGTAGGCCACCACATTCCTGATAAAAAATTCGCCATGTCCGGTAGCTGATACGGCACAGGTCCGGTTATCGGCATAGGTTCCCGCCCCGATAATCGGGGAGTCGCCAATTCTGCCATAGCGTTTGTTTGTCATTCCCCCGGTGGATGTTCCTGCAGCCAGATTGCCCTGTTTATCCCGGGCAACAGCACCAACGGTTCCAAAGGGTAAATTCATTGTCATCGTCCTTACAGAGGCTGTTTTCCCATCGTGTTTCGGCTCAACTTTTTCTAATGCTTTTATTTTCAATAATTGTCGGTATCGTTCTTCTGTGTAGAAGTAGTCCGGACTTACTATTTCCAGACCGTTCTGTTCAGCAAATTCTTCAGCTCCCTTTCCCGATAACATAACATGCGGCGATTTTGTCATTACCACATATGCAGCTTCAATCGGACTCTTTATTCGTGATACTCCCGCCACGGCACCAGCCATTCCGGTTGATCCATCCATGATGGAAGCATCAAGTTCGTTGGTTCCCTCATACGTGAATACCGAACCAATGCCTGCATTAAAAAGTGGCGATATTTCCAATACCTGTATGGCTTTGATCACAGCATCTGTACTTGTACCACCATTTTCGAGAATGCTGTAACCTGTCTCCAAAGCCTCTTTTAGCGCTACTTTGTATTTCATTTCTAATTCCGGTGAAAGTTCATCCTTGTTTATCGTACCCGCCCCGCCATGAATTACCAGAGTCGGGGTGATCCTAAATTCTTCCGGGGTTTTGTTATTTGTTGCAGTACATCCGATTACAAGTAAAATAACCAGTAAGTAAATGAATTTTGCAGGTCGCCAATGATGTTCCATATTGAAAGTTTGAAGTATTGACAATATGAGTTTCTGTTATTCGATTACCAGAATTTCTGTTTGCGAATATCCTGATTCGCTCACCATTTTTACATAGTAAAATCCCGGTTTCAGATCGTTTGAGTTCAGGATGATTTCTCCCGTATCGGTATAATCTTGTTTCTGAAGTATACCGGATATATTATACATGTATACATAAAATTCACGGTTTGAAAATACGTCAGAGCGTATGGTCACTAAGTCGTTCGATGGGACAGGATACATACTGAAATTTATAGCATGTTCACCATTATCTGCTATACTATTGGGTGGCTCCACCGTTATTCTCACACTATCAATGGTTATACATGTTTCGCCTACAATCAGGACTTTATAAGCTATCGTAATATCA
>CAYUAV010000011.1:0-18563 GCA_964442665.1 uncultured Bacteroidales bacterium | reverse complement strand
GACAATCTACCGGTTCCTTCTTATAATTCAATATTTATTTTTAAACAGGTTCTAAATAATCCATAATCGGAAAATGACTGACATAATTTCTTTTTTATACCATTTCCCTTGTAAACTTTCAGCAAATTGTCTTGTTTGCTAATTTGGTATATTTATTGACTCAAATTCCAGATCGAAATAGAAAGATTATAAAACACAGTACAATGGACTTATTTAAACCCCTTGATAATATAGATGATAAAGCTGCTAAGAAGGCTGTTACCAGTGATGCGGAAAAAGTTAAGTGTTTAATCATCGGCTCGGGCCCTGCCGGATACACCGCTGCAATTTATGCCGCCAGGGCAAATCTTACTCCGGTCCTTTATGAAGGACTGGAACCGGGTGGCCAGCTTACCACCACCACCGAAGTCGAAAACTATCCCGGTTATCCTGATGGCATAACAGGTCCGAAAATGATGGAAGATTTTAAAAAGCAGGCCTTGCGTTTCGGGGCCGATTGCCGGTTTGGTATAGCTACTGAAGTCGATTTCAGTGGAAACATTTTTAAAGTCATTATTGATGAATCAAAAGCTATTGAAGCCGAATCAGTTATTATTGCTACAGGTGCCACGGCCAAATACCTGGGTATTGAATCGGAAAAAAAATATGCCGGTTCGGGAGTCTCGGCCTGTGCTACCTGCGACGGATTCTTTTATAAAGATAAAGACGTTGCTGTTGTAGGAGGTGGCGACACAGCCTGCGAAGAAGCCTTATATCTGTCGGGTCTGTGTAACAAAGTATACATGATCGTACGAAAAGATTATCTGCGGGCATCAAAGGTTATGCAGGAACGGATTTTCAAAACACCCAATATAGAAATATTATTTGAAAGAAATACCAGGGAATTACGAGGTGAGAATGTTGTTGAGGAAGCAGTACTGATCAGAAAAAAAGGTACAAAGGAAGAAACCGAAGAAGTAATAAAGATCGACGGATTCTTTCTGGCAATAGGCCATAAACCTAATTCAGAAATCTTTAAAAAATATCTTGAAACCGATGAGGTCGGTTATATAAAAACTTTTCCGGGTACCAGCAAAACAAATGTTCCCGGCATTTTTGCATGCGGCGATGTACAGGACCCGGTTTATCGCCAGGCTGTGACTGCTGCAGGTTCGGGATGCCGCGCTGCCATCGATGCTGAACGTTACCTTGGCGAAAAAAAATGATCTGATTTCAAGCCTTTAAATATTAAACTGCCTGATAACATCTTCTGTATTTAATAAATTACTATTTACTCGCCACTAAATTTTATACCGGTACCCAGTTCAATTCTCGATAAATTATCGGGTTCTTCCAACTCAATAGTTTGATCTTCAAACTTATATTCCTTAATAAAACTGAGAAATATCGAAAAATCGAAAAACAGTCCGAAATTATTATCCGCCATGATGTTGAAACGGTTGGTAAAATTAATTCCGTATGAATTGCCTTCCAGAGTAACTGCAATCTGATTCAATGTTGAATTATCTTTATACATTACATAACCCACTGCAAGACCAAAATCGTAAATGAAATGACTATTCCCAACCGTGCTGTATTGATAATTCAACCCGAAGAAATTCACATTTATTTTATCGGAGGTGCTGGTAATTCCACTGATATTTATATTATCGATCGAATTATGTGAATTCATTAACTTATAGGTAATCCCAATGGCCGAACTCTGATCGACAAAAACATTCATGTTGGCTCCAAATCCAAATCCTGAACGTAATTGCTTAGCATAATCTTCGAGTGCATAGGGTATACTTTCACTGACCGATGCCCAGCGGTAACTCCACATCCCGCTTAAATTAAACTCAACCTTCGTTCCGGTTCCATACTTTCCGGTCAGTCCGCCAGATTGATAGTTGACCGGAATGGATTTTTTAAAATCAATATCAAGGGGTCCAAAAAAAACAGCACAGACTTTATCTTTATCCAGTTCCGAATTCACTATTTTATCATTTATTACTGTTTCTAAATAAAGTTTTGCAGTATCAATACTCGTAATATTGCATTCCAACATTCTGCCACTTCTCGACAATAGATAATCACTAGCCAAAATCTTTGGAACTTTTATTTTAGAATATTCAGGTGCTTCATAATATTCTGAATAGACAAAGCTTCGTACTTTGCTTCTGTCGATAAATGTCTGTATTTTTGTATCGCTCTGATACAGTTCAAAATAGAGGCTCTTCTCATCTATTTCAACACCTGAAGTCTCAATTTCATTTCCATCCTGTTTCACGATAATATTCTTTCTTTTTACTTTTGCATAATCCTGCAATTGCTGAAACCTGCCAAGATATTCTTTATATTCAGGAGTTGTACATTCACTATTGAAAAAACAAACCAAAACATCTGGTTTGGGTATGGATTGATTAACATAATCGCTTTCCGAAAAATATTCAATATTTTTTGAATTCACAGCAAGTATTTCACAAGGTATGGTATCATAAATGAGAAACGACCTTACAATCTGATCAGATATTTTACCAAAATTAATTCTTGCTATCACTTCAGTAGAGAGACTTTTTTGCAAATCGCTTTCCGGCGTTATGTAAATAACATTCTGTTTATCGGCTGAAATTATTTTACACTCAGTTGTCCGGTACACCATCTTTGGAATTACTATCATATCCTGCGCTAACGCAAATGATAATGGAGTCCAATAAATTACCAGGATAAGTAAGAGTCTTTTCATTGAATTCAGTTTTAAAGTTTCGCTATTAAATAATAGTTATGAAGAATGAAATTGGATTTCCTATTTTTCTTTCGATGCTTCGATAAATGCCCTGATATTTTCAGATGAAACCTTTGGTGGCATTCCTCCGCCGCAACTCAGCATTAGGCGCGAATGGTCGCTTGTTCCACTGATGAGTTCTTTCACAGCTTTCTTAACTTCATGCGGCGAACCGGCAGCCAACACATCGCGTGGCGGAATATTCCCCAGGATGGTTATTTTGTGACCTGTAATATCAAGCATTTCATTCATGGTCATATGAGTACCCGGATTATACAGGTTTATGCCCAGTTCGGGGTAATATTTGATAGACATAGTGCAATCGGCATCGTTATGGAATAATTTCACTTTAGCCTGAACGTCGTATAACTCCTTCAGGTATGGATATCCAAATTCCATGAACTCTTCTTCGCCGACAAAACCAACAATATCGTCAAGCATCATAATGCCTTCAATGGTTGACAGTGCATCCCTTTGTAATTTATGCCATGCTTTCAGGAAATCGGTAATTATCCTCAGCAGTTTATGCACTGCATCAGGATTCATCATCATCGTTGTCATCAGTTCTGTGGTTCCCATCAGGAATGAAGCAATATTGAGCGGACCACGCGACACGGAAAAATGTATTTTATGACCGGTAACTTCAATGGCAGACTGAGCCTTAATAAGGCGGTTCAGCATGAATGGAAGCAGACCATCTGTTTCAGGATTTGGTAATTTCATCGTATTGATATCAGCCGGATCGTTTATGGTTTTCTCGGCAAAAGGAAATTCATTCCTCCAGAAAATACACTTGGCGCCAAATGCCGAAGGTTCGGTACACATCCCATACTCACTCCAGAATCCCGGAAGAAATGTAACATCAGGGAAAGTTTCAATAGCCTTAAGATTTGCCTTCCGCCATAATTCATCACTGGTAAAATAATCGAGTATACTAATACCAAACCAGTTGGGTAACCAGGGACTATCGATGATAAAACCAACAGGCAGCGAACCGGTGTTCTTTCCGTCAACTATCTTCAGAAGATCATTCCATTGTTTATCAGTCATAATGATTTTTTTGAAGGCTAAATATAAAATTAATATCGCGATGTTACTATTGTTCACCCTGAAACTTCTGAACAACAGATGAGCTTGTAACGTTTGATTTTAATTTAGGACAAACATTATAGGAGTCTTTTACGTAATTACGTCTGAACAGATTCGGAAAATTAAAGGATCGTTCAAAAAAAATAGTAATAGTCAATTTGACTTAAAGAAAAAACCTTTATATTTGAAATGCAATATTTATCAGGCTTTTACATTCTTAATAAGGATTGTCTGTATAAATTTTTAGTAACTTCTGTTTGTTGTATTAAATTCAATTGTAATGGATAATAATCAGTTGCTCGAAAAAATCCTGGAGTGCGTTGAGTTTGGTAAAGTAAATAAAGCAGCTCCATTCCCCCCCAATATGCGTGGACAAGATGGTGCTTACGAACTTACAAAGATTGCTCTCGATCAGGGTATTGAGCCTTCAGATATTCTCAATAAAGCCCTTATAAAAGCGATGGAAAAAGTCGGGCAGAAATTCACTGAGAAAAAGATTTTTGTACCGCAGATGCTGATCTCTGCCAAAGCCATGAATGCTGCTATGGAGCATTTAAAACCCTTCTTCCAGTCAGGGGCAGTAAAGCGAAAAGGAAAGTTTATCATCGGAACAGTTGCCGGCGATCTGCATGACATCGGTAAAAATCTGGTAGCCATGATCGTTGAAGGCGCCGGATGGGAGGTAATCGATCTTGGCGTCGATGTCAGCTCACAAAAATTCAAACAAACTGTTAAAGACAATCCTGATGCTATAGTTGGCCTTTCGGCTTTGCTGACAACTACTATGCACAGTATGAAGACGATTGTACAGGAAATTAAGGAAGAATATCCGAAAACCAAATTGATTATAGGTGGTGCTCCTATTAATGAAAATTTTAAAAATGAGATCGGCGCGGATAATTATTCTCCCGATCCTCAAGGTGCTGTAACCTACCTGAATTCACTTGTTGCCTGATCCTTAAGCATAGGAAAAAATAAGGACGGTGTATTTTTCCGGTTTAACCAAATTACATTTATACGAATCGGACTGCGGTGAGTAATCAGCATATGATAGTCAGAAACAGCAATTATTAATCTAACTCGCACAAATATAGAAAATGAAATTCAGCTCGCTTGCAATTGATGACCCAAAACTACTGATTTTCGGTGATGCACCTAAACCAGTTAAAACGAGACGCGGATTAATTATCGGAGGAGGTCTTGTTTATCCCGAAGCCAATTTTACACTTCCTCCCATGGAAGTATCCCTGAAGACGCTTCCTGAAGTCAGAAAACATTATACAGAGATTACCGAAGGTATTTTGAAACGGGCCGTCGAACTGCATAGTAACGGATTAGTGCTGGAACTTGAAACGGTAATTGAAATGACCAAAACACCAGAAATAGGTATTGAGCTGGTTAAGCTGATGCAGGAGATTTGTGAAAAATATTATCAGAATCATAATCTTCCCACTGAAATACGCTTAACGCCGAACGACCTGCGTGAATTCGATCGTCCTCCCAAAGCACGCACGTCCTCCTATCTCGATGCTATGTTTGAACTATTTGAGGGTGGAGCAAAAGAAGGCGGTAATCTGCTGTCAATCGAAAGTACGGGAGGAAAGGAAATATCCGACGATTCGCTGATGCAATGTGATATCAAGAAATTTATTTTTTCGCAAGCTGTCCTTGGAGTAAGAGATATACAATTCATCTGGTCCAGGATAGTTGATATTGCGAAAAAGAATCATGTCATCGCCGGTGGCGATACCGCATGTGGCTTTGGCAATACAGCCATGGTACTGGCCGACAGACATTATATTCCAAAGATATTCGCAGCTGTTGTCCGTGTGGCAACTGTTGTGCGAACATTAGCATCAATTGAGCAGGGAGCAACCGGACCCGATAAAGATTGTGGATACGAGGGTCCTTATCTGAAAGCTATTACCGGCACGCCTATATCGATGGAAGGAAAAACATCGGCATGTGCACACTTAAGTCCGGTGGGTAATGTTGCTGCAGCAGCGGCCGATCTGTGGAGTAACGAGTCGGTACAAAATATCAAGCTGCTTTCCGGCATGGCTCCGGTGGCCTATTATGAGCAACTCGAGTATGATGTTCGTTTAATGAATGAAGCAAAACGTACAGGAAAACAGGAGACATTAATGCTTCAAAAACTTCTGGTTAATTCCGATATTCGACTCGATCCTCAGGCACTGGTTCTTGCCCCCGATATTGTGATCCGTATTGCAAAAGAAATTATTAAAGGTAAAAACTATGTTGAAGCAACTGTTCTTGGTTGTTTGGAAAGTCTTAAAATAATTAATGAAGCCATAGCTGACGGTTCGCTGCAGGTCGATGAAAAAGAACTCATATGGATCGACGTACTGCAAAATGACATCAGTGAAATTCCTCTTATTGAAGATCAATTTATCGAAATGATGATGCCTCAGGTTCAGCATCAGATAATTCCTTCGGAGTATGGACTATAACCTGAAAAATTATAGCATGTGACATCGAAAATACTACATTCCCGAACCATTTCTGCTGAAGCTAATACAATACCTGTAAGTATTGATAATATATTAAAATCGCTGCAGGTACCTATTGATAAGGCAGACCCTTATGTAGTCAAGCAAATAAAACTATATCGGGAGAAAAGCTGGAAACTCAGTAAGCCCTGCGCCAGCTATACGATATACGGGAAACCTCATTTTGATACAGAATCTTCTGAATTATTCATTAATAATAATTCTTTTGCCCTGGGAAAAATAGTTGCCCATGCGCTTAAAAAAAGTTCAAGCGTGGCTTTCTTTGTTTGCACCTGTGGTGAAAGTGTCGAGCATTTTTCGAAAGAGCTTATCAAAGGAGGTCATACACTGGAAGGATATATCGTTGACCTGATCGGATCGGAGATCGCCGAAGGTATGGCCGACTTTATCCATAAGGAAATTGGTAATGATATGAAGAAAAAAAATCTGAATATTACAAACCGTTATAGTCCGGGATATTGCAACTGGCCGGTTTCCGATCAGCAATTTCTTTTTCCCATGATGAAAAACACGTGCGGAGTTGCCCTTACTCTTTCTTCCCTGATGATTCCCATTAAATCTGTAAGCGGTATTGTGGGTATTGGCCCTGATGTCAAGTTCAGAGGATATTCCTGTTCGAAATGTGATGCGGGTTTTTGTATTTACAGGGATAAAAAGTAGTATATTCATTATTTAAGAAATTAATTGAAAAATAAACCAGTATTTTACATCATAATATAAAGATTTTTAATTGTAAAGTAGAAATTATTCTTATTACCTGAAGTATGGAATGCTAAGAATTTTAAATACTTAGAGTTATAGGAAATGGAAAATAAAGAATTTGGAAAACAGTTTATTGGTTGGAAATTCTTACTGAATTAAATTGGAGTGATTCAAAGAAATTAAAGACTATTATGGCAGAGGCAAATAAAATTCTTGCAATATTTACCTCCATTGGTAAAAATTGAAACTTTAGGCACTTGAATTTTTAAGCAATTAGTAACTTAAATTTATAATTTTATTTTTTCAACCAAATATTATCCTATGAACTACCCTTCCACTCAATTTGAATCAGAACGCCTGGTATTCAAAGAAATAACCTGGGATGATCTGGAGAAAATCCATGAACTTCAATCGATGCCGGAAATCGATGAATTCAACACACTTGGAATACCGGAAAACCTCGATGTAACCCGCGAGGTAATGCGATCTTCGATCGAAGATCAGAAAAACGACAAACGCAAAATCTTCTGCTGGTCGATCAGACAAAAAGAATCTGAAAACTTTATAGGTATTGCCGGATTTACCCTGGCTGCCGACAGGTTCAGAATGGGTGAAATTTATTATAATCTCTCTCCTGCATTCTGGTATAAAGGCTACGGCACTGAAACAGCCAAAGCACTGATTAAATTTGGTTTTGATATATTTAAACTACATCGCATTAACGCCGGTGTGGCTACCCTGAATAAACGATCGATTCATGTACTGGAAAAAGCAGATATGAAGCGTGAGGCCTTGCACCGAAAGATCCTTCCCATACGCGGTGAGTGGAAAGATAATTATGAGTACGCGATCCTGGAAGATGATCCCAGGTAAGTATCATTTGGTTTAATTTATTTTCAAATTATATCCTATAACTCCGGAGAATTACCATTGTAAAAAATAATTATTTAATACTGAATACTCTGATTATGTGTCTCATAATAAGTTGATTCTTGAATAACATTGATTCATCCTGCAAGTAAAAAAGAGATGTAAAATCTTTTTACATTTACAGAACCAAGTAATCTGCCATGTACATCAAAGTTGCCCTTTTTGCTTCGGTAATACTGCAATTTATTGCAGCTGCTTATGCCATAAGTCTTATAAGACGAACAAAATATAATATTTCCTGGATACTTATTACCCTTGGCTTTCTTTTGATGGCCGCCCGGCGATTTTATGAACTTATCCAGATCTTTCATAACAGCGAGGAATTAAAAATAGGTTTAATCAGCAGCTGGATGGCTGTGCTGATCTCTCTTCTGATGTTTGTCGGGGTAATTTATATCCGGCAGATCTTTAATATCCAGGAACGGATCGACCTCCTTCGCAAGCAAAATGAATCAAAAGTACTCTCGGCCATTATCCGAACCGAGGAGAAAGCCCGGCAGGACTTCTCGAAGGAATTGCATGACGGTCTGGGACCTTTGCTCTCAGGCGTAAAAATGTCAGTCAGTGCTATTGATAAATCGAAAATAGACGCTTCGAACCTCGAAATTATCGAGCATACCGAACAAAATATTGATGAGGCCATTACCGTGGTAAAAGAGATATCGAATAACCTGAGCCCGCATATCCTGAAAAACTTTGGTCTGCATAAAGCTGTAGTCACTTTCATCGAACGTTTCAGTACGCGCGAAAATCTGGATATCCGCCTGAGTTCCGATATCGGGGAAAAAAGGTTCGATTATAATACCGAAATCATTCTCTACAGGATTATCTGCGAACTTATTGCCAATACCATTAAACATGCATCGGCAACCAAGATTGATATTAATCTGTCCCATCACAAAAACGAACTGGAATTAATTTATACTGATAATGGCATCGGATTCGATATTGAGGCCATAGAGACCTCATCGCCCGGAATGGGACTTTCGAATATCCGATCACGGATTAAATCGCTCAACGGGAATATCGATATTTTCAGTCAGCCCGAGGAAGGTTTTAATTTAAAAATTGTAATACCGGCATGAACGAAAAACTTACTATTTACCTGGTTGACGATCATAATCTTTTTCGCGAAGGATTAAGACTTCTGCTTTCAAAAGTACCCTATGTAGGTAAAATTCATGAGGCCTCCGACGGACAGGAATTTATCGATAACCTGGAACTGATAAATCCCGATATTGTGCTGATCGATATTGAAATGCCCGTACTGAACGGGATAAAAGCCACACAAAAAGCCCTTGAATTGAAACCTGAGTTAAAAATTATTGCTCTTTCCATGTATGCCGAAGAAACCTATTATACTCCCATGATCGAAGCCGGGGCTAAAGGATTCCTGCTGAAAAATTCGAGTTTCGAACAGGTACAAAATGCGATTACCGATGTTTATGAGGGTAAAAGTTATTTCTCACAGGAAATAATGGAAGGTTTAATAAAAAACATCAACCGGAAAAAGATTATTAAACAGGGTAACGACCTTACCGACAGAGAGGTCGAAATACTCTATCATATATGTAAAGGGTTATCGAATCAGGAAATTGCCGATCTTCTTTTCCTCAGTAAGCGAACTGTTGATAAGCACAGGGAAAACCTGTTGCTTAAAACCGGATCGAAAAACACCGCGAGCCTGGTGATATATGCAATAAAGAATGGGGTGATTGAGATTTGAAGGCTGGTTACCGGGTGCTTGATGCTGGGTGCTGGACAGTTAATGCCTAAGTAACGGATTCTTGGAGTCTTAACCTCAACCTTAGAGACTGTCTAAATTTTTGTGTTTCCTTGTGTTTTTGTGACTTGGTGGCAGAAAAAAATAGCCACAAGGGTTCTAAAACACGAAGGCTTTACTAAGATCACATAGTCTCGGCACCGATGTGCTGATTAGTATTAATCATTAGCATAAAAGGTTAATTATATCCGCAATATGTAAAATTCAGACAGTCATTTAATCTTAGTAATTTGCGTAAATGTAATTCACAAAATGTAAATTTCAATATGTGTATTATCCTCTGAATCGGATGTTAATATTGAAGCAAAAACCTACTCGTAAAAAACCTCTACGCCTAAACACGTAACAGGTATTTTACGTTTTTTATCGGTTTTCCTCCATGTTCCGATACCCTAACTTTGTTTGAAAACGGAGGAATAATCATGAAAACTACTGCAAAATGGATTAGTGAAAACCACTATGTCCTGAATAACAGCAAATACCTGAATGTTGCTGTTACCGATCCGTTGAGCCGTGATGATAATTATGAGCTCAATTGCCTCGACCTTATACTTATGGGATTCGCAGGATGTGTAACTGCCGAATTTAAAAAAGAAATTTCAGGCCGTTCAATTGCAGTGCAGGACCTAAAGACTGACGTAGAAATTGAAAGGCTGAAATCGAATCATCCGAATTTTGCTATTCATATGGAATGCAGGATAAACTGCAATGCCAAAACGGAATTACTTGAGGAATGTCTAAATAAAGCCGTTACTACAAGTTTACTGGGTATTCTGTTCAAAAAGGCAGGTATAGAAATACATACCAGGCTTATAGCCTTAACCCCTGCCCGGTATGCAGAAATGTATACGGGATGAAGGTTTGATTTAGTATTTGGAAAATAATGAGTCAGGTTTCATAGAATTTAAGTCACAGTTAAACTGTGGCACGGGAAATAATAGTATTAATATATAAATGTAATATGAAAACAACATGTGTATTCAAATCTTTATCAGTATTAACCTGTATAATCCTGATTTCATTAATTTTCCAGCAATGCAGTACATCCGGTAAAAAATCCGAGAATACCGGTAATAAGGAAGAAATCAAAGGAAATATCAGTATTTCCGGGGCATTTGCTTTATATCCGCTCACGGTAACCTGGGCTGAAGAATTTCAAAAATTACATCCTAAGGTAAATGTCGATATCAGTGCAGGTGGTGCCGGCAAAGGTATGGCCGATGTGCTTTCTGGTATGGTCGATCTGGCGATGTTCTCGAGAGAGGTTAGTAAAGAAGAAACTGCAAAAGGAGCCTGGAAAGTAGCAGTAGCAAAAGATGCTGTCTTCCCTACGATCAATGCGGAGAACCCTGCTCTGAAAGAAATTATGGCCAAAGGACTTACAAGAGATCAGTTTCTTGTGCTCTTTACGACCGAGAAACAAATGCTATGGTCCGACTTTGATGGCCTGGAATCGAAAAATAAGATCAATGTGTATACCCGCTCCGATGCCTGTGGTGCGGCAGCTATGTGGGCTAACTTTTTCGGCAGGGAACAGGAAGACCTAAAAGGAATTGGCGTTTACGGAGATCCGGGAATAGCCGATGCTGTCAAGAAAGACAAATTCGGGATCGGTTTTAACAACCTTATCTACATCTACGATCTGAAAACAAAACAGGTGTCAGAAGGACTTGCCGTAATCCCTATCGACCAGAATGAGAATCGTGTAATCGATCAGGAAGAATATTTTTACCAATCGATGGACAGTGTTGTGGCTGCCATCCGCGACGGACGCTATCCATCACCTCCGGCCCGTGATCTGTATCTTATCTCGAACGGAAAGCCACAGAATGAAGCAGTAATCAGTTTCCTCATGTATATTCTTACCGATGGGCAACAACTCACAACCAAAGCAGGGTACGTGATTCTCGATTCAGACAAATTAAAAGCCGAGAAACTAAAGCTGGGAATAAAGGAATCTGAATAATCCGAAGATAATCTCTCATTTACAACAACTCAGTTGAGTTCCTCAGTAACAATAAACTAATCCGGATGGAATTCAAGAGACTAAACAGGAAAATTCTTGATAATTACAATACGATCCTGATGATAGTTACATTGTCACTCGTTCTGGTAACTCCCATTGTGATGCTTGTAATCCTCGGGTACAAATCATCAACATTACTGCAGGAGCATTCCATATTCAGATTATTATTCACATCGGCATGGGAACCTGGTAGGGGAAATTTCGGATTTCTGGCTTTTATACTCGGCTCCATATCTATAACCATTCTTTCAGTCCTGATAGCCGGTCCGATATGTCTTTTAACAGCACTTTATTTAACACAATATGCAAGTGAAAGACTTGTACGAACCATGCAGCCCATTATCGATATTCTGGCCGGTATACCATCGGTAGTATATGGGGTTTGGGGAATATTGGTTATTGTACCTTTTATCTCCGATATTGTTGCACCCCGCTTCAATGTTCAAACAACTGGTTACACGCTGATAACAGGTGCTATTGTACTGGCTGTAATGATCATCCCTTTCATACTGAACATATTGATAGAGATATTCCGCACTATCCCGATTGAACTTACAGAGGCAACATTATCACTGGGTGCAACACGTTGGGAAGTCGTTAAACATGTGCTGGTCAGAAAAGCCAAACCAGGCATTATTTCAGCCTTCGGCCTGGGTATTTCACGTGCTTTTGGTGAGACTATTGCCGTATTGATGGTGGCCGGCAACGTAGCCAGAATACCGAATGGCCTGTTTGATCCTGTGTACCCGCTACCGGCATTAATTGCCAACAATTACGGCGAGATGATGTCGATACCGCTTTACGACTCGGCCTTAATGATGTCGGCCCTGATACTTTTCACGGCCATTCTGGTTTTTAATTTCTTTTCGCGGGTTTCAATTTACCGGCTTGAAAAAAATCTCTAAACCATGCAAAACAGGAAATACAGAAAGAACGAAGAGAAGGTGTTCATCATGCTTATGCGGACTGCATGCGGTATGATCATCCTGGTTATGGGACTGATCCTGTTCACAATTTTTAAAAAGGGACTTCCGGTACTAAACTGGCAGATACTTACCAGCGTGCCCAAGGGAGGTTATTATTTCGGAGGTGAAGGAGGTATATTGAATGCCATACTGGGTTCCGTGTACCTTGCCCTGGGCTCAACAATCCTTTCCCTTATCATAAGTTTACCCTCTGCCCTTTTTCTGAATATCCATCTGAAAAAGTACCAGAAACTGCAAAATACGATCCGCCTGTTTATCGATGTATTATGGGGAATACCCTCGATCGTATACGGAGCCTTTGCTTTTACCATTATGATCTATTTCGGATGGAGGGCCTCCTTGCTGGCAGGTATTATAACTATTACCCTTTTTATTTCCCCGATAATGATCCGGGGAATGGACGAAGCCCTGAAAACTATTCCTAATATTCTTCTTGAGGCAGCATATTCCATGGGATCAACCAGATTTGAGATTGCCTACAAGGTATTTTTTCGTCAGGCATTGCCCGGTATAGCCACAGCAATACTCCTTTCTTTCGGACGGGCAATCGGCGATGCTGCCTCTGTATTATTCACAGCCGGATTTACCGACAGCGTGCCCAAATCGCTGACACAGCCCGCTGCCACGCTACCGCTATCTATCTTCTTTCAGCTTAGCAGTCCTATCCCCGAAGTTCAGCAACGAGCCTATGCAGCGGCAATTGTACTGACAGTTATAATTTTATTGATAAGTATAACCGGAAGAGCCATATCCATCCGCTATTCCAGGAATGATATTAAATAACCTTCCATGAAACCTGAAAAGATCATCATAAAAAACCTGGACCTGAAAATCGGTAAGGAACATATACTTAAAAATATAAATTGCAATATCCCCGAGAAAAAAATAACGGTGATCCTTGGTCCTTCGGGATGTGGTAAAACAACTCTTTTGAAAAGCCTGAACCGGCTGACTGATCTTTATAATAACAAGCTGATGTCAGGATCTGTTGAACTAAATGGTATCAACATATATAATGGAATATCCGATATTAATGAAATGCGCAGGAAAATGGGTCTCCTATCTCAACGGCCGGCTCCTCTGCCGATGAGTATATATAAAAATGTGACATATGGATTAAGGATCAGCGGACGAAGAAGTAAAAGATTTTTAAAACTGCGTGTTGAACATTATCTTAAACAGGCTAACCTCTGGGACGAAGTAAAAGACCGGTTGAACTCTCCGGCAAGTAGTCTTTCGATCGGGCAGCAACAACGTTTGTGCCTGGCACGCGGACTGGCTGTCGATCCTGAAATCATTCTTGCCGATGAGCCCACATCAGCCCTTGATCCGCTTTCGAGTAAAGCCATTGAAGATAAATTTATTGAACTTAAGAATCACTACACTATAATCCTGGTTACACATGCTCTCCGTCAGGCACGGCGCATTGCCGACTATATAATTTTTATGTATCTGGGCGAAATAATCGAGCAGGGCGATGCAGCAGAATTCTTTAATAATCCAAAACATGAATTAACCAAAGCTTACCTGAGGGGAAGCTTCAATTAACAATAATACCAAACTAAATCAGATTTCACTATGAAACGAACACTCCTTCTCCTGATGTGCTCAATAGTATTTGTGCATTTTACGGTAAAAGCCCAGACTTCAATAAGTGCCGAATTACGTTCCCGACCGGAATTTCGTTATGGTTACAAGCAACTGCCCGACAGCGGTTCGAAAGCCGTGTTTCTTATAAGCCAGCGAAGCCGTATTTACCTGAATGTGAAGAAAGAAAAATACGGTGTCGGATTCTCTTTACAAGATGTACGTGTATGGGGCGATGAACAAAGCTACAGTTCAACAGGCATACAGGGCGATAATGCCAGCATTGATCTTAAAGAAGCATGGTTCGCTTATTATATCAATAAGGAATTCAGCATTAAAGCCGGACGGCAGGAATTCAAATATGGCGACCAGCGATTATTGGGAGCCCGCAACTGGAACCAGCACGGCATGTCATACGATGCCCTGTTACTTTCATATAAGAGCTTTTTACGATGCGATCTGGGACTGTCATACAACAATAACAGTGATATTTATTTCCAGGAAAAATATGCAACCGACAAGCTGAAAACACTTAATTTCCTTTATATCCAGAAAGAATTCAAAGAAAAGCTGGATATCTACGGATTGTATGTACTCACGGGAATGCAAAATCCGAACGATGCGTATGGTATATTGTTTAAGAACACAGTTGGGGCATCGGGTACTTTTAAAAATGAAGTAATTGAATTGAATGTAAACGGTTATTATCAGACCGGTTTGAATAAGGACAGTGTAAAAGTGTCGGCATTTCTGTTGGGTGGATATGTAGCAGCCTCGGCTGGAATACTAAAATTCACACTGGGAGCCGAAATGATTTCAGGACAAAATGCTCTAAGTACGGATTCATCGTACCTGAAAACAGACCATCGGTTCGATAACCTTTATGGTGGCAGACATCCATTCAATGGTAATATGGATCTTTTTTCAAACTTCAACTCAGGAACAGGAGGCGGAGGTTTAAATGACGTCTACTTCACAGTTGATTGTAAAATAAATGAGAAATTAGCCTTAAAGGGTGTTTATCACTATTTCGGCTTGCAAAATAATGTTCCCGATTCCGAATCAGTTATTCCGCCTTATATAGCTTTACAGAGCTATTTAGGTTCTGAGATCGACCTGAAGTTAACTTGTAAGGTCAGCGATGAAATTGCATTTGAAACAGGATATTCATTAATGAAGGGTACTAAATCGCTTTATGCCATTCGCGATAGCAAGGCTGACTATAATGTTCCGGCACAGTGGGTGTATATCATGGTAACCTTTAAGCCTGTGTTTTTTACTATCGCTAAATAGTATGGCTATATTAATAGTATAAAATACAGAATAAAATGAAAAGCGCCTAAACTACCCTAATTCCTGTTGCAACCCAACTTGCATGAATAGTCCGGACAAGGTGCTCCGGACTATTATTTTATAAATTAATTGAGTTTCCCCCGTTTTATTCTGTTATTACATAATAGTACTGAATTCATACCCTATATGCAGGAAAGCACCATTAAGGTTTCATCAATTACATCAAATATTTTATAAACAAATTTCTCACGCAGGTTAACATGTATATGTATTCTTTTTCGTAACTTATTACTTAAATATAATTATACTCAGAATTCATGAATAAAAATCGATTGTACTATGGGTATCCATTTTTTGGATTCCTTGTTGCGCTGATCACGTTGCCCTGTGTCAGTCAGGCACAAACCAGCAGAAATGAAGCAAAACTTCAGATTCTCCATGATAAGGTACAGCGGGCCGAAAACAAAGTGGCTGTGGCAGAACGGAAACTGGCCATTGCCGACTCGTTGATCACCTATGGAGAACAAAGTATTGCCGAGGCAGAAGAAGAATTTTCGCGTATTGAGGAAGAGCAGAAACAACTGGAAAAAGATTACCGATCGAAGTATAAAGAATTGAAAAAGCTTACCAAATCGAAAGATGAAGAAACCGCTGCCCAGGCTGAGCGCGATCTCAAGGCGCTCGATGCACAGTTTAAAGCCGATATTAAAACCTATTCTGATGAAATTAAACGATTGACACGCCAGGCAGCCAGTGGCGAAAAGGATATAGGAAAAGGCATGGATCTGCAAAAAACCGCAAACCAGTCATTAAAGGAGGCCCGTAAAGCACTTGAACTGGCTCGCGAGAATTACGAAGCAGCATTAAACAATGCAAATTAGTCTTTAAGACAGCTTCTTAAAACAGGTTGAATTCCAATAACGATCTTTAAAAAGTTCTTCTTCGCGAAGAACATCAAAATAGCATTTTTATCCGATCTGTCTAAAAATCAACTGGTGATAACATAATTTAACATAAATAACTCCCAAGTTGTAAACATTTTAATTATAATTCACGTTACTTTACCATGCTGAATTGAAATAATGCACAGAATCATTCTAAATATATCCGTATCCTGTATCCTGCTGATCGCTACTGCGGGATTTACTGTATCTGAGCATTACTGCGGCGATAAGCTTGTCTCTTTTTCTGTAAATAAGGAAGCCAAATCATGTTGCAATATGAACGGAGCTTGTTGCCATAACGAGTCGCAACATTTTCAGATGAAAGAAGATTTTATTCCTGCAACCTTTCATTTCAGTCCGGAAAATACAATAATTACAGAGATCAATCTTTTCAGTGATATCCATTATAATTTGAATATTCCAGCGGTTTTAGCGGATAATCGTATTCCTGCAACCGAATCGCCGCCACCTCCTGAATTACATACTTATCTTTCCCGGCTTCAGACCTATCTTTTGTAAATCTGATTTGATGATTAGCATTTAGTACAAGCTTTAATCAAGCTGGTCCTGCTAATACTCATCTATTAGTTGCATAATAATTTATCAAATCAGAAAAGATATGCTGAATAAAATCATCAAGTTTTTTTTAGAGAATAAGCTGATCACATTCATCCTGCTTTTTGTATGTATTGCGCTGGGTATTGTAAATGCACCGTTCAACTGGAATCTGGGCCTGTTTCCGCGTGATCCGATACCAGTGGATGCCATCCCGGATATAGGAGAAAATCAGCAAATTGTTTATACCGAGTGGCCCGGCCGGTCGCCACAGGATATCGAGGACCAGATTTCGTATCCGTTAACAACGGCCCTTTTAGGTATTCCCGGGGTAAAAACTATCCGGAGTAATTCCATTTTCGGATTATCCAGTATCTATATCATTTTTGAAGATGATATCGAATACTACTGGAGCCGGACACGCATCCTGGAAAAATTGAATTCGCTTCCTTCCGGTACATTACCTGAGGAAGTTACTCCTGCCCTCGGACCGGATGCCACTGCCCTTGGACAAATTTACTGGTATACCCTCGAAGGGCGCAATAAAAATGGCAAACCCTCGGGTGGGTGGGATCCACAGGAACTTCGTTCCATACAGGACTTTTATGTACGGTATGCACTAACTTCTGCCAAAGGTGTTGCTGAAGTGGCTTCTATTGGAGGATTTGTTAAGGAATATCAGGTTGATATTGATCCCAATGCGATGAAAGCATTTGGAGTTACCGTTGCCCAGGTAATGCAGGCTGTCAGGAAAAGTAATCTCGATATAGGGGCCCGAACCATTGAATTTAACCGGGCCGAATACCTTGTAAGGGCTCTGGGTTACATCAAAAGTCTGAGCGATCTGGAAGAAAGCGTTGTAGCTGTTCATGATAATGTACCCGTACGTATTAAAGATGTTGCGAAAGTTAATTTCGGACCTGCAACACGCCGGGGAGGATTGGATAAGGGAGGTGCCGAAGCTGTCGGAGCTGTTGTGGTAGCGAGATATGGAGCCAACCCTATGGATGTAATTAACAATGTTAAAGATAAAATTGCAGAAATTTCGCCCGGACTTCCCTCCAAAACACTCGAAGATGGCACAGTTTCCAAGGTCACAATAGTCCCGTTTTACGATCGTACCGGGTTAATTAAGGAAACATTGGGTACGCTTGAATCCGCACTTACAGATGAAATCCTTATAAGCATTATCGTAGTAATCATCCTGGTGCTGAACCTAAGAGCATCATTACTTATTTCCAGCTTATTACCCATCGGGGTGCTGATGACATTTATAGTCATGCGCAGATTTCATGTCGATGCCAATATTGTTGCACTATCAGGTATTGCCATTGCAATTGGTGTGATGGTAGATATAGGTATCGTCTTCACCG
>CAYUAV010000010.1:0-18781 GCA_964442665.1 uncultured Bacteroidales bacterium | reverse complement strand
GTGCCGATAAGAAGGTAAGGATAGTAACTGATAAGCCGCCAGAGAAAAGCAAGCACTAATGAAAATGATTCTCTATGTGCAGCACTAACTTGTATTAAATCTCTGAAGAAGTGCGAGAATACCCATTCCGAACCACCGCTTCCTCCGGGAGTCGGGAAGATCAACATCATGATCCATGCAACAAGTTGTCTGGCAAAAAGTAAAAAATGATCGGGGACAATGAAGAAGATCAGAAAAAGGGCATTGACGACCCAATACCTGGAAGTCCATGAAAGTGCCGTTGCAGCAAACGCCTTGATCCAGAAGCCGATATTTTTCTTTCTCAGTTCTTTTGATGAGACTATGATTTCGCTTCCAGCCTCGTTGGCTTCTCTTCGCCAGCGGCGAAGTAAAGGAAGTTTAAAAATCCATAATAAAAGCCATTTAAGTCCCCGCGGATTAAAAAATAACCCATAACATAAGGTTACTGAATATATAAGTTTAATAGAATAACCGGCAAGAGCAAACAGCAGGAACTCATTCGAAAACCAAAAGTTTCCCTGACCACTTCCCCCGATCTGGAAAAGTCTTTCGCTACTTATAAAGGTCAGTAAAAGAGGAAAAGCCAGCAGAAAGTATAATTCGTCGAGGAACGATGTGGCCATAACAATTGCCGACGATTTTCCGATATTAAGCCCTTCCTTGTTTACAAATATTATTGCCACGCTGGTTCCACCGATCGCCGATGGAGTTACTGCCGAGGTAAACTCCCAAAGCATGATCACCCTGAATGTTTGTCGCCAGTTAAGTTTTGTATCGCTCAGAATCCGGAGTCGTAACATATAACCCGCATCACGAATACCCATTAGAGCTATAGCCAGTAACAGCCAGAAAGGTGCAAAACGAGTAAAGGTTATGGATTTGAAGATTGAAGGGTCGTAATTGCGGAAAAATAAAAATAAAACAACACCAAAACCTATAATAATAGGATAGACAATATTGATCTGACGAATTTTTCGTAATGGATTTCTAAACGAAACAGCCATTATCCTGATAAATATCCAAAATAATTCCGACTAATTCGCGATGGTCAAAGGAATAAGAAAAAATTTCACTGACTCGGTATATGCATTTATAAAGCCTCTGAAAGAATTTTATTCGTAAAACTGAAAGATCTTCCATCGTAAATAGTGCCGTATAAAGGTAGGAAAAATCTAATTTGGTGATAAGCGCAGATTTGCGTTTAAAAGTGCGTAATTTTATGGGTTGTTAATAAATGAATCATGGAATTAGTAGCTGCTATTGAAACAAGAACGAGTGTCCGGGAATTTACATCCGAACAACTCAACCCGGATGATATCAGAGAAATTATCCGACTGGCAGGATTAGCTCCCAGCATTAATAGTTATCAACCCTGGAAGTATTACATTATCAGCAAACGCGAAGTACTTCATAGAATGGCGGACACTGTTACAGATGAGATAGAAAAAATGCCTGAGAGTGAATCCCGTATGGCAAAAACTCTCAAGAATCAGGCTGCCTGGTTTTCTACTTTTTTTCGGGATGCACCTATGCTCATTGCTTTGGCGGGGCGCTCATACGAAACGGACCTTGAAAAAGGAGTTAAGTTGACGCATGATGAACTTGAACGTATTAAAAATTTTCCCGATTTGCAGAGTGCAGGAGCCAGCATTCAAAATCTTTTGCTGGCAGCTACTGAAAAGGGTTATGGTACATGCTGGATGACAGGTCCGCTCTATGCCCGTAACGATCTTGAGTACATTTTAGGAATAGAGAATCCCTGGCAACTACTATCGTTTGTCGTTATTGGCAAAGCAACGAAGAAGGAACAAAAGAGCAGGATCAAACGCAATCTGGCTGATGAAATGGTTGTGATTGACTAACCTGAATTACGTAACAGGAGTTTTATTTTTTCAATGAGCAAATAGGTATTGACAGGCTCTTTTATCGTTTCTATCCTTTTATCATTAATAATGTCATTTAACAGAAAATTGGTCCGGCTGTCGGTTATTAATAATAATGATGATTCAGGGTGGCCTTTCAAGTAAATTCTGATCTGCTCCTGAAGCCATTCTTTGTTATGTATCATATTACATATGATGAGTTCAGGTTTGTATTCCGATTCAAAGTATTTGAGACACGCATCTTTGTCTGCTGCAAAATCCGTGTGAATATTTTTCAGAAAGGGGTCCGATTTTAACATTTCAGTGGTTTCAGGGTGTGAACCTATGAATAAAATCTTCTTTTGTTCAAGCCCGGCACTGTCATTTTTTTCCAGGTCATGAAAAGGTACTTTGTTCACATAAGGGAGGATAAAGAAAAATTCCGATCCCTTACCATAGTTTGAATTTACTCCTATTTTACCTCCCAGCAACGTAACCAAACCTTTGGCTATCGATAATCCCAGACCGGCACCTTCGAATTGTCGACCCAGCGAATTATCGACCTGAGTGAAAAGTTCGAAAATTGCATGACAGTCTTCATCCTTTATTCCGATTCCGGTATCTTTTACATAAAAAAATAATTGTTCTTCGGCAATACGATACCCAAAATCGATAGTACCCTTCTGAGTGAATTTAACAGCGTTAAGCAGCAAGTTATGCAATACTTGTTTTATTCGCTGATCATCTTCGTAAATATAACTTTCATCGTCGGGGAAGAATAATTCTAATTTTAATGTAATATTTGTTTTATCATATAATCTGAGTTCTTCACGAACTGATTGATCCATCTGTCGGAATATTTCATTAAGTGAAAACAGCTTTTTTTTAATGACCAGCTGATTCGATTCAATTTTCGATACATCAATAATATCCGATATAAGGTGTAATAGTCTTTTACCGTTTTGCAGGATGAAATCGATATATTTTTGAGCCTTTGGATCGGGAGGAATATACTGCGAAAGAAACTGACTAAAACCCAGAATTCCGTTGAGGGGGGTTCTTATTTCGTGTGAAAGATTTGCCAGGAATGCTGATTTGAGTTTATCAGCTTTCTCAGCTTCGTGTTTCGCTTTTCGTAAAGCCTTCTGTTCTTTGACAAGCAAGGTAATGTCCCTGCCGATTCCCATTATGCCAATTATTTCACCGTTATTGTTTTTAAGGGGTAATTTTGAAGTCGAATACCATTTCCGGTTATGATTTCTGTCAATTACCTGTTCTATGATATTCAGTTTTGCTTTACCCGATTCGATAATTTCCATTTCATCTTTTCGGTATTTTCCAGCCAGTTTCTTGGGATAAAAATCAGAATCGGTTTTACCGGTAAGAGCTTTGGGAGAATCTGCTCCCATTAACCGTACAACATTTTCATTGGCCAGTATAAACCGGCTTTTTACATCTTTAATAAAAATATTATCGGGAATATTATTAATCAATTCCAGCAGCAGATTATTGTAATATTCAAAATCGTCGTCCTCGTTGGTTGGAGTTGTTATTTTATGTGCCTGGCATAGTATCTGCTGTTGACCGTCAGATGCGATAGTAACCCGGCTTAACCGAACATTTACCCATATAACCTCTTTATTGTTTTGATTAATACGCAGTATGTTTTCCCAATTTGAATTCTTATTCTCATTGCGATTGCCGAATAATTTCTTCAGATCGACAGATGAATCAGTTATGAAGAGATCGTGGAATGATTTACAAGTTAGTTTTTCGTGGTCTCCGAATAACTTTTCGGCTTCTCTGTTACAACTTATCACAAAACCGTCTGATGAGAGCATAAGCATCCCGATCAGTGCGTTGTCGAAGATATACTTCTGGAAAACATGTGTAGCTTCCTTACGTGTATTACGGTAAGCCATAGAATAAACAGGATTAATACATCAAAATTTATTCGCCGACAATTTAATTTAAAAAATTATTTCTTTTAAAAAAAATGTATATAATTAAAAAATGAATTGCACTTTCAATCCTTGTGATTCTTTTTTCTCTAATTTCAACCAAATTTAAAATATAACCCTATGAAATATATTCTGCTGACTTGTATAATTGTATTTTCCCTGACATTGCTCTCATCAGGTCAGGATTGTTCATTCTATTATCCGCAATTGGTGGGGGCCCGTCTTCTTTATCAACATTACGATAAAAAACTTAAACCCACCGGAAAATCATCGCATGAAGTTATTGCATATAATAAAACAACTACAGGAGCCATTGCTACTATTAAAGTTGAATCGTTCGATGAAAAAGATAAATTGCTGGGTGAATCGACAATAGAAGTAAAGTGTGAGGCAGGGGTGTTTTATTTTGATATGAAAAGTTTTATTTCTCCCGAGACACTGACCGCCTATAAGGATATGGATATTGTTGTAACTACCGATAATCTGGAAATGCCTCATCTGCTAAAAGCAGGTGAAAAACTGAAAGACGGAAGTCTGATAATGGATATCAGCACTAATGGTTTTAAGATTATGACCATATCGGTTCTGGTAACGGACAGAGTTGTTGAGAGTCAGGAGAGTGTTACCACTCCGGCCGGAACATTTTCGTGTTATAAAATCAGTGAGAAAGTAACCTCAAAAGTCGGGCTTACTGTTGTCAGCAATAACAGTGAATGGTACTGCGAGGATGTCGGTCTGGTCAAAAGCGAAACTTACTCAAGTGATGGCACTTTAGCCTCAAGAACCGAATTAATAGAATTAAAACGATGACAGGTTATCAGGAATTTCGTTCAGCCGGTAAGTCGATAAATTCTCGGTATAATGAATTTTAATTACTCCGATAGCAACCAGGTTTACCAATATCTTTTTTGCTATCGGGTATTTTAGATGAGCCAGCTTCCGGAATTCATTGAGAGTAATTTCTTTGTTTTGTCTCAGAAATGAGAGGAGTACATTTTCGTTTTTATTGTATTTAACAAGGGTAGGTTTCCCTTTACTTAGCTTTTTCCATACTTCAACCTGTACACTGTTCGCAATAAAATTCTCATCCTTCAGTCGAATATAGGCTCTCCACAGATCATCTTTCCATGGAGCCAGATGAGGTTTATTTTTGCTCTCTTCGATTGTTACTTCCAAAATGGTTTTCCTATCAACCACCCAGCTTTTTATTGTAAATTCAACAGGAGGTTTGCTGAAAATAGTGGCAGCCGTATCAAGCATATAGGCTTCTTCATCAGTTTTTATCCCAGTGATAACGCCATTATCTTTCACCCCTACCAGTAACTTACCACCACCTGTGTTGGCGAATGCCGAAAATGTCCTTGCTATTTTCTTTGCATCGGATATTTCATATTTAAAATCGAGAAATTGATTTTCACCCTGGGCTATCAGCTGACGGATGTAGTGACTCAATTGATTATTCGATTTAGAAGGAAAATTGATGCTTTGAGTGGAGATTAGGGGAGTCGAACCCCTGACTTCCACGCTGCCAGCGTGGCGCTCTAGCCAACTGAGCTAAATCCCCATTGTATAAAAGAACTGTTTTCCGGTCAGGTTAATGTCTTATACTTTGTAAGAATTTCAACAGGTAATAGAATTACCTTGCGTTGAGGCAGCAAAAATAGAAAAAAATCGATAAAAATAAACAGACAAATGATTTTGACTCCTACCTGCGAATGAAATTGGCGTGGTTATAACATTTTTTAAAACTGACAATGCTTCGTATGGCAAGGTTTTTGACAATATTTACTTGATATTTCTTTGGCTTTACCTAAGAAATAGCTATTTTTAAACCCCTAAAAATAACAGAATGGAAATTAAAAAAAGCAAAAAGGCAGACCTTGAAAATCAACGAAGTCTATTCCTGGAGATTGGAGTGGTTCTGGCACTTGCAGTTTCTCTTGTAGCCTTCGAATGGTCGTCACGGCCAAGAGAGAACCAGCTTTTAAGAGGGGTTCAATCGGCTGAGGCCGAAGAAGAAATAATTCCGATTACTCGGCAACAACCGGAACAACCACCACCACCTCCACCGCCGCCGCAGGTTATTGAAAAAATTAACATTGTTCAGGACGATGCAGATATCGATGAGGTAGATTTTGAAAGTATCGATGCCGATGAAAATACCGAATTCGACTTTGTCCCTGTTTCCGATGAAGAAGAAGCTGAGGATGAAGTATTTTTTATTGTTGAAGATATGCCGCAGTTTCAGGGCGGTGGAAAAGAAAAATTCCGTGAATGGATAGCACAGAATCTTCAATATCCGCCAATTGCCGCCGAAAATGGTATTAGCGGACGTGTATTTGTTCAATTCGCCGTGAACGCAAAAGGCGAAGTTGTTGATGTAGTTGTTGTACGAGGTGTTGATCCCGCACTTGATAAGGAAGCTGTACGTGTTGTTAAATCATCACCAAGATGGACCCCAGGTAAACAACGTGGAAGGCCGGTTAAAGTACAGTTTACTTTCCCTATCGTATTCGTATTACAATAAATGTATAGTGATAAAAAATTATGAGCCCCGGAGATTTTCCGGGGCTTTTTTGTATATTTATATAAACCATAATTATCTGCCTATGAAAAATTATACCGGAATAGCGATATTTCTGTTACTGTTAACATGCTGCCGATCGCCTGAAAAGCTTTTACAAAAGGGAGATTATGATGCTGCCATCGATAAATCGATAAAGGTAATAATGAAAGGTAAAGCTAAAAATGACGATAAAGTTCTTCTCGATAAAGCATATAAGCTGGCTAATCAACGTGATCAGCAGCGCATCGATTTTCTGGTTAAAGAAAACCGCCCCGAGAACTGGGAAGAAATTTTCCAGCGATATACTGCACTGGATAACCGGCAAAAGAGAGTACAGCAAGTGTTGCCTCTTACCATAAGCGGAAAGCAGGTTAATTATCCTTTTATCGATTATACTTCAAAAATTGTAGAAGCGAAAAAAAATGCGGCAAAATACTTTTATAAAGCCGGATTGGATCAGATGGATATGAATACTAAGGAAGGATACAGGCAGGCATATTTTGACTTTTTAAAAGTACGCGATTACCGGCCCAGTGACTATCCCGATCTTGATAACCTGATTAATGATGCCCGTTACTACGGAATTAGCCGGGTACTGATCGATCTGGATGCTCAACTGCCCATGAAACTCCCCGGAAGCTTTTACGATGAAATCAGAAATATTAATATAGCTGACCTGAATGGCAACTGGGTGGAATATCACCTGGGAAGAGTTGACAGGGAAACAGTATATGATTATCTTATAACCATTAAATTAAGACAGGTGGAAGTAACTCCTCCGCTTGTAGAAACCAGTGAATATATGCGTCGTAAAAAGGTAGAGGACGGTTACGAATATGTGCTCGATTCACGCGGAAATGTAATGAAAGACAGCCTGGGCAATGATATAAAAGTTCCCCGTTATAAAAACCTGATATGTACGGTAATAAAAACCAGGCAATTCAAATCGGCTACTGTAAATGGTGAAATTGATTTCGTCTCGATAAATCCGAGGAGACTGCTTAAAAAAGAACCTGTTGCAGGTTCCATGGTATTTGAGCATATTTCGGGGAAAGCCGTTGGCGATCGTGAGGCTTTGCTTCGGGAAGATTGGGACCTGATAAATGTTGATGAACTGCCCTTCCCTGATGATATACATATGATATTGGATTGTGCGCCGATACTCCGGCAGGCCATAACGGATGCAGTGAGGAATAACAGGAACCTGATATATTAAATCCGGTCAACGGCGTAAAACTGTTTGCAGGAAAAATGTATTACTTTTGCCAGCCAGGATACACTAGTTATGGTAAATGGCATTTCAACACAAGTTATAAAGGAACGTGTCGTTCTGGTTGGCATTATCAGGCAGGAACAAACTGAAGAGGAAGTAAACGAATACCTCGAAGAACTGTCATTTCTGACAGAAACAGCCGGGGCAGTTCCTGTTCAAACTTTTACCCAGAAAATTGATATCCCAAATCACCGTACCTATATCGGAGAGGGGAAACTGTCGGAGATCGAACACTATATCAAATCACATGACATAAATCTGGTTATCTTTGATGATGAGCTGTCGCCCAGCCAGATGCGGAATATCGAACGGGAATTGGATTGCCGTATACTCGATCGCACAAATCTGATTCTTGATATCTTTGCCAGCAGAGCAAAATCGGCCCACGCAAAAACTCAGGTTGAGCTGGCACAATACCAGTATTTGTTACCCCGATTGACACGCATGTGGACCCACCTTGAGCGACAACGTGGGGGTATTGGTTTACGGGGTCCGGGTGAAACCGAAATAGAAACCGACCGTCGGATAATCCGTAATAAAATTGCACGGCTTAAACTCCAGCTTGAGAAGATCGACCGGCAAATGGCCACACAGCGTAAAAACCGAAGCAATCTTGTGCGTGTTGCGCTGGTTGGTTATACGAATGTAGGTAAATCGACACTTATGAATCTGCTGAGCAAGTCGGAAGTATTTGCCGAAAACAAGCTATTCGCCACACTCGATACAACCATCAGAAAGGTAGTGATTGGTAATTTACCTTTCCTGCTCTCCGATACCGTAGGATTTATCCGTAAACTGCCCCATGATCTTGTCGAATCGTTCAAATCCACCCTTGATGAGGTGCGAGAGTCAGATATATTGCTGCATGTTGTTGATATTTCGCACCCTGGTTTTGAGGACCAGATACACGTGGTAAATCAAACCCTGATGGATATAGAGGCCAGTAATAAACCAACCTATGTCATTTTTAACAAGATTGATTTGTTCAGTTACACCCCAAAAGAAGAGGATGACCTCACCCCTTCAACCCGTGAGAATTTTTCCCTGGAAGACCTGAAGAAAACATGGATGGCCAGGAGCAATACTTCTTCTATTTTTCTGTCTGCAAAGACTAAAGAAAACCTCAATGAGCTAAAAACCATGTTGTACAATAAGGTTAAGGAAATACATGTGTCCCGCTATCCATACGACAAGTTTTTGTTTTAATGCATATAATGCTTCTCTTAACTGTAAATAAAAAAAACCGGAATAACCGGGTTTTACTTATAACAATTTATTTTGTATCAGGTACTCTGCAATCTGAACCGCATTAAGGGCTGCACCTTTTCTGATCTGATCGCCTACACACCAGAAAGTAATACTCCTGGAATTTGTGATATCCTTTCGTAATCTTCCGACATAAACCGGATCGGTTCCGGCAGCCAATAAGGGCATGGGATATTTGAAATTTTTCGGATCATCGACAATCTCCAGTCCGGGTTCTTTTTTCATAGCTTCGCGAACCTGTTCAACCGAAAGTTCGTCGCTTGTTTCGACCCATACTGCTTCGGAATGCGCCCGGTAAACAGGAACCCTGACACAAGTGGAACTTACATCAATATCGGCATGCATCATTTTACGTGTTTCCCAGTGCATTTTCATCTCCTCCTTGGTGTAATCATTTTCAAGGAAGATATCGATATGGGGTATAACGTTAAAGGCAATCTGGTATCTGAATTTTTCTATAGTTACCGGTCTGCCTGCGAGTACTTCGCGGGTCTGGTTCTCCATTTCCTGCATAGCCGCAGCCCCTGCTCCCGATGAAGCCTGGTATGTGGCTACATGGATTTTTTTTATAGGCGATAAATCATGTATAGGTTTGATAGCCAAAAGCATAACAATGGTCGAACAATTTGGATTTGCTATAATATTCCGGGGCCGGTTCCTGCAATCTTCAGGATTTACTTCGGGTACAACCAGTGGAACATCTTCATCCATCCTGAATGCGCTGGAATTATCGATCATCACAGCGCCATATTTTGTGATGGTCGATGCGTATTCTTTTGATATGCCGGCTCCCGCCGAAGTTAAAGCAATATCAATACCTTTGAAATCATCGTTATGTTTCAGTTCTTTGACCACTAATTTTTTACCCTTGAATGTATATTCTCTGCCTGCACTGCGAGCCGATCCGAAAAGGACAAGCTCATTCATGGGAAAATTTCTTTCATCGAGTACTCTCAGGAACTCCTGCCCTACGGCGCCACTTACACCAACTACTGCTACTTTCATTCGGGTAATTTTAAAATTGGTATTAACTGATCGTTAAAATAAAATCCCCGAAAGGGATTTTGTTTATGCGTTAAAATGTGTATTTTCAGCCTTTAAGTTACTCATGCAAAATTCGTAATAAAATTTCAACTATGAAAGTACTGGTATGCGTTTTTTTCATATTACCGGTAGCTTTGTCAGGACAGCAGGTTTTGATTGATTTTGAAAATGACGAATTAACGGAATGGATACAGTCCGATTCCAAGCATTGGTGTATATCGGATGTTGTGCCAATATATGGAAATTATTCTCTTTGGCATTGCTTCGACAGCGAAATTGCAGCTTCCGACTGGATCGCATTTTTTCATCAACCGGTTGCAGTGAATGATACCCGCTGCCGGTGGGATTTTAATATCCGTTACGGTCACGAACCTTCGGCAAACAATAACTGGGCTGTATTTTTAGGCTATAATTGTATGCCTGCCGATAACGGAACAATCAGTAATGGATTAGTGATGGGTGTAAATTATACCGGTAACAGTGATGAGATCATGGTTTGGGAGATCATTGACAGTAACATTGACTGCCTGTTAAACACAGAATTTAACTGGCAACTTACGATCAAACCGGAAGATGTTGTTGAGTTCAGTATTGAAGGCTCGAACGGGTCATATCGTCTTTTCATGGCCGTTAATGACGAAAATCCTGTCAATCTTGGGAGTTTCAGCCCGGAAAACTCTCAATTCATAAATTCTTTTATTCTTTTCTATAAATATTCCGCATCGTACGACAGGGAATTATGGTTCGATGACTTAACAATCGAAGCCGGATTTATGGAGGATACCCAATCACCTTCAGTCGAATATTACAGCTTTATCGACCCGAAAACAATAGAAATCGGGTTTAGCGAACCCGTTCGTATTGATGAGCACTCAGACTGGTGTATCGATGGAATTGGATGCAGTACAACACCTTCTAATCTTACTTCGATTATTGAATTGGGTTTTGCGAATGCCATGGTGCCAGGATATTCCTATATTCTTAACATGCCGCAGGTTCAGGATATGTATGGCAACAGTATACACGCCGACAGTACTTCATTGGAACTTTACTATACTGATGCTTATGATGTAGTAATATCGGAAATTATGGCCGATCCTGTGCCGGCAGTACTTTTACCTGAAGCTGAATACGTGGAACTGTTCAATACTTCTGATAAATCTATCTGCCTTAAGAACTGGAAGTTTACTTCAAATACCCGTCAGGTAATATTGCCGGATATGAATCTTACCACAGGAAGCTACATACTGCTCTGCGACAGGAATAACGAGTCTCTGTTCGAACAGGATCTGAATATTCTCGGACTTACTGGTTTTCCCGTACTTGCAAATTCGGAAGCAAGTCTTATATTGCAGGACCGGTCGGGTAAATTAATTCATGCTGTCAATTATAATGATGAATGGTATTCAAGCACTGATAAAAAAGAAGGAGGCTGGTCCCTTGAAATGGTCAATCCATGGGATCCGTGTAGCGGAAGTGATAACTGGAGCGAATCGCAGGATTACAGAGGTGGGTCTCCGGCTGGTGCAAATTCAGTGTATTTCCGTAAAACTATAAATCCCGAACCTGAACTATGGAGAGCTGCCGTAACTGACACCGGATCGCTTATGTTATATTTTTCGGAACCGTTGGACAGCAATACGGTGAATTCTTACTTGTACTATTCGGTAAATAAAAATATAGGGCTGCCTCAACAGGTTTTACCTTCATGGCCTTTGGCTGACAGGGTGGAGTTATTTTTCACAAATAAATTTAATCCCGGTGAGGAATATTCCGTAAGTCTGACTTCCGATCTGTGCGACTGCTCGGGTATCCGGATCACACAACCTGCCCGACTGGGATTTTCTGTTCCGGAAGAAGCCGATAGTTCCGATATTATTTTCAATGAGATTTTGTTCGATCCCGGCCCGGAGCAGATCGAATTTATTGAACTGTATAATCCTTCAGATAAAACGATCGACCTGAAAGAATTTGAAATTATTATTCATGATCGAAGTGATTCCGGTAAAATTATTACCACCGATCACTGGCCGTTACAACCCGGTGAATTTTGCCTGATAGCGAGTGATTTCAGAGGCATCGATTTTCCGGGTAAATTTGATCGTCCGGATAAATTAGTTTATATGCCATCTATGCCCCGGCTGCCGAATGCAGGAGATGTAATTTATCTGCAATCGAAAACAGGACATATTATTGATGCGGCCTGCTATTCGCCCGACTGGCATCACGAAATACTGGAGGATACAAAAGGAGTGTCGCTGGAACGGATTTCGCCTTTCGGATCCGGTGTTGAACGATCGGGCTGGCATTCGGCTTCCTACGATGCAGGCTATATGACTCCTGCCGCACAAAATTCGCAAGGATCTAAAGAAGAAGTAACATGCATTGTAACTCTCATACCGGAGACGATTACTCCCAATTCCGACGGAATCGACGAGGAGCTATCCATTTGTTACCAACTCGATGAGGAAGGTTACATGGGACGCATCATTGTTTTCGATATTAATGGGAAAAAATGCAGTATGCTGGCAAACGGCACACTTCTGGGTGTTTCGGGTTGTTATACCTTCAATGGCCGAAACGAAAAAGGGCATATATTACCTACAGGATACTATATCTTGTTCTTCGAAGCGTATCATGAAAATGGTAAAAAATATGCATTCAAAAAGGCATTTGTTATCGCCCCCTGAAAATCGGGAAAAAATCTTTCTTCAGAAGAATATAAAGATGCAATGCCTCCCTTAACAAAGCAACCACGAAACCTAAACATTCATATTACATATTCGGATGTGAAATAGCATTTCATTTTACCGACTATTCATTACATTTGAAATAGTTCCGAAAATAATAGGATTACTACCATAAACAGAACCATAATCCATCCTGAAAATGAAAAAGATATGCTATCTAATCAGTTTACTGGCCATCCTGGCAGGTTGCCATAAAGCTGAACAAACCACACCAAAATATATTTTATGGTATGATTCTCCGGCAATCGAATGGGTCGAAGCCCTGCCGGTCGGAAACGGACGAATTGGCGGGATGCTTTTTGGTGATCCGGGAATCGAACGCCTGCAGGTAAATGAAGAATCACTCTGGGGTGGCTCAAAGATCCCGAATAATAACCCGGGAGCACTGGAACATTTACCGGAAATACGCCGTCTGATCCTGGACGATAAAATACCTCAGGCATACGAACTGGCTGAAAAATACATTGCCGGCATTCCGGGTAAGCTTCGTTCCTACCAGGTTCTGGGTGATATTTATTTTCACTTTTCAGATACCAATGCAACCATCTCCGATTACCACCGGGAGCTTAATCTGGAAACAGGTATTTTAAAAGTTGCTTATTCACGCGGAGGTAAGCATATTGAATATGAACTATTCTCCTCATCGCCTGATGATGTGATGGTGATGCATATGAAATCTTCAGAAACAGGAACGCTGGATATGGAAATTACCATGAAACGACAACAGGACGCCACATTCTCTGTAGAAAATGATGCCCTGGTTATGAGAGGCCAGGTGATGGATGGTGACGATCCGGCCCTGGGTCCGGGTGGCCCTCACATGAAGTTTTATTCGAAACTCGTTCCTGTAAAATTCGATGGAAATGTCTCCTCAAAGGGCGACACCCTGATACTTACCGGTGGAAAAGAGGTAGTATTCCTTTTCGATGCAGCTACTGATTACAATGTGCATGAACTTAACTTCAACCGCACTATCGATCCTGAAAAAAAATGCAATATAACACTCGGTAAAGCAGCAGCAAAATCATATAAATCACTGAAAGCAACACACCTGGAAGAGCATACTGCAATGTTCGACCGTGTGATTTTCGTACTGGATAACGATCCTCTGCTTGATACTCTTCCTACCGATCAGCGGCTGGAACGATTCAGGACCGGTGCTGAGGACCCGGGGCTGATCACCACCTATTTTCAGTTCGGCCGATACCTGCTGATGGGCTCTTCGCGCCCCCCTGCTCAATTGCCAGCCAATTTGCAGGGTATATGGAATAAGGACTGGTGGGCACCATGGGGTTCCGATTACCATGTTAATATTAATATCCAGATGAACTACTGGCAAGCCGAGGTCTGCAATCTTTCCGAAACCGTGGAACCCCTCATCGATTTCATGGAGCAGATCACTATTCCCGGTTCGGTTACCGCCAGGGAAGAGTATGGTGCAAAAGGCTGGACGGTGCATCATACGACTGATGTTTTTGGTAAAACAGCGGTTATCGACGGAGTTTACTGGGGCATGTTTCCTCTGGGAGGCGCCTGGATGACACTTCCTGTTTGGCGGCATTTTGAATTTACGAATGATACCACATTCCTGCGCGAACGGGCCTACCCGATGATGAAAGGTGCGGCAGAATTCATCCGTACCTTCCTGTTCGAAGATGATCAGGGTCAGCTTGTGACGGCACCCACCTACTCTCCGGAAAACAGCTATATCGATCCGGGTTCTGGAAAGGAATTCAAACTCACCTATGCTCCTACCATGGACATCCAGATTATTACGGAGGTATTAAAAAATACGCAAAAAGCGGCAGCTATCCTGCATACCGACAAAAAATTCAGCGATACTCTTCAATCGGTGCTGGATAAACTGCCCCTGGTTCGTATCGGTTCTAATGGCACCATTATGGAATGGATAAAAGATTATGAAGAATTTGAACCGGGGCACCGCCATATTTCACATCTTTTCGGCCTTCACCCCGGAACGCAGATCACCCCGGAAACTCCCGAACTGTTCGAAGCTGCGGGGAAAACCCTGGAACGGCGCCTGGAGTTCGGCGGCGGCCATACAGGATGGAGTCGTGCCTGGATCATTAACTTTTACGCGCGTTTACTCAAGGGCGACGAATGTTATAAGCATTTACGTCTGCTGCTGGAAAAATCTACACTGCCAAACCTGTTCGATACTCATCCGCCTTTCCAGATCGATGGTAATTTCGGGGGAACAGCAGGTATTGCCGAAATGCTGTTGCAAAGCCAGAACGGAGCGATACATATACTCCCTGCCCTGCCAGGTGCCTGGCAGAAGGGTACTATTACAGGTTTAAAGGCCCGGGGTAACTTCGAGGTGGATATCGCCTGGAATGAGGGTAAATTAACTGCACTGAAAATAATATCGATCAATGGTGCACCGCTCACACTGGTCTATAATGATAAAATGGTCAAACGCGAAACAGAAAAAGGTAAAGAGTACGTGTTTAACGGGGAGTTAAAGGAGATGAAATGAGGAAATAGTAAAAGCTTGGACAGATTGCTATTTTGGCTCAACGAAGATTAAATTTGTTCTGAAGTATTTCGGATATATTTTGCAGACAATATTTATGCATACGACCAACTGAGAAATGCGTTGTACTCATCTGTCAGAGTGAGCTTAGACGAGAGCAGGTGACAAAAACTCGAACAAACGGATCCTCCGCCATTTTTCATAAGTATATTTTATGTCGTACCTTTTATATTCATCATAAAAAAATTAATGACACATGTAAAAACAAATCGGCAAAGTTTGAATCGTATGTAGAAATTTCCAAACAGATATTTAGATGACTTGCAGACTGGAGTTACATTTTCAGGGACTTTGATGAAAAATGGTTGCCAGATAATGATACAAATTGGGATGTCTTCTTTTGAATTTTTCAGGATCGTCGAAAAAATATTCGCTTACCACAGCTAAAAATTCAGCATTGGATTTAAGCGCATACGGGCTGATATCGGACCTTCCCTGTTCAATACGTAACATTTCATCTTTAATAATATGTAACCAGGGAGCAACATATGCATGTTTTATAAGGATCTCAGGAATTCCATCAGTCGCTCCATCGACGTTGTCAATAAGATGGACAAATTCGTGGATACCTACATTGCTTTTATGATATGTCCCATCGTAAGCATGTATCAGATCAGGTTTTGAAATAATCATTGTCCCATTCATAAATCTGTTACCCACCATGCCGATAATGAATTCTTCATTCCCTTCAAAACGCTGGGTTTGGAACTTTTCGTCAAAACTATTCGGATAAATCAATATTTCCCTCAAATTAGGGTAATTGTATCCTGGAAATGCGAACATGGGAATAATGGCGCTTGCGGCAACCATTATTCTAATTCTATCGTCAATTTCAGTGTCAATCGGTTCGATTTTTTTTGTTGCCAGAAATAGCTGTATGCGTTTTTCAAATCCGGCTTTTTGAATATCCTTCAAATCATTGTAAAACTTGACATGATCATTTAGGATTTTGCGCCAACTTTCGGGAAATGGCTGAACTAATAAGCGTTTATTTTTTGGGGCCTTTTTTATAAAAATGAAATATATCATAATTCCAATTGCGGCCAGTACAATCAGTAATCTCATCAGTAGACCATAAAGAGGGATCATAATATTTATATCTAAATACAAGTTTAGTTGCATAATCGGGCATTACGACCGGTTGCAGGACAATTCCTACAATAGACGGAATACCCGACATCTTTTTAACAGTACAATTTAAGAATTTCTTATATCAGGGTAACACATGGCAAGCCTGTTATTTTACTTTCATAATTTATTATAGAATTAAACCGCTGACGGAAAGAAAGCAATTTAACCGCACAGGGCATAACTCTAATCCTCCGGAGGAACTGTTAATTCCGTAGCACTGCGAATTCCCAGGGATACTTCGGGTATAATCCCCAGTTTAACATATATAGGTCGAACCACCTTCCTCAGTTCGGGGAGTTTACGGGCAAAAAGAAAAGCCCCTACAATACAGGCAGCACCTCCTATTATTAATGTATTCGGTGCACCCAAACTGCTTGCCAGCGCTCCTGCCAGAAAGCTCCCAAACGGGGCAGTGCCCATAAATGCCATGGTATAAAAGCTCATAACACGGCCGCGTTTGTCATCATCAACAATGGTTTGCAGAATGGTGTTGCTCGATGCCATCTGTAACATCATGCCAAGGCCGGTTATTACCATCAACAGCAGAGAGAGCCAGATAAAACGCGATAAGGAAAATGCGATGAGTCCCAAACCAAAGGTACCGGCTGCCAAAGCTATAATCCGGCCAAGGCCCAAAACACTTTTCCTGTAAGCAAGATAAAGAGCTCCGGTCAGTGCGCCGAAACCTGAAGCTCCCATAAGAAAACCAAAGGTATGTGAACCCCCGTGCAGTATTTCTTTGGCAAAAACAGGCATGAGCACAGCATAGGGCATCCCCATTAAACTGATTAGAGCGAGTAATAATATAATGGCCTTTATAGGGGCAAAACCAAAAGTATAGGAAAATCCTTCTTTCAATCCTTTGAAAACCCTCGCATGCTTTATAGTTGTTTTCCGAAGTGAAATTTTCATGAACAGGAGTGATGTAATGACAAAAAGATAGCTCAGCCCATTGACCAGAAAACAAATCCCTTCGCCGGTAAAAGCAATTAAAATACCGGCTACAGACGGCCCCAGTAAACGCGCACCGTTAACCATTGAAGAATTCAGGGCAATGGCATTCCCCAGGTCTTCCTTTTTTTCAACCATATCCACCACAAATGACTGCCGTGCCGGAATATCAAATGCATTGATACAACCCAGAAATACACTAAGAAGCACTATGTGCCAAACCGCAATTGTTCCGGTGAGGTATAGGATTGCCAGGAGCAATGCCTGTATCATGGCAGCAATTTGGGTAAATAGTAAAATGTGATATCGGTTCCAGCGGTCGGTCAGCACTCCGGCGAAAGGAGCTATTAAAAAAGTGGGGATCTGACCGGCGAAACCCACCAGACCCAGTAAAAATGCCGAACCCGAAAGATGATAGACCAGCCAGGGGGTGGCAATGCGCTGTATCCAGGTCCCGACCAGCGAAATGCTTTGCCCACCAAAAAAGAGGCGGTAATTCCTGTAGTGAAGCGAACGGAAAATACTTTTCAGTCCCTGCAGAGTATTTTTATTTTTTCCTCCGGCTGCCATATTCAATGAGAACTGATCCTAATCGTACTTCGATTTTATACAATAACAGGGTAAAAGGTAATTTTGTGCTCAACACTAACTTGTATTTAAACTATGCAAGTTAAGAATTTCTGTATTTATAACCGTCAGGGACAAGCCCCGCTTATCAAGTTGCCAGGGTACTGCCGTAATTATAGGCAATATATTTTCTGCTTCGCCGGCATTTGGATGATCAAGAAGTACCTATTACATAGAGTAACACAATATATGTTTCTCCCTTAATACTGAGAAGACTATAATATTTATAAATATCAGAACTTTGGACTTGGAACCATTTTGTATTTTTTCTTCATTGGTTTTTCCCCCTGATTAAACAAAAATAACATGGAAACCTCATGAGCTCCTCCGGTAATTGAGTTTATTTTATTTAACGAAAAGTCGAAACTGTATCCAATCATATAATAGTCGAATACCATTCCTGCTTTAAAAATTAGTGCCGAATTATTAAATTTTCCTAAATTGTTTTTAATAAACGGCAATCCTCTGTACCATAAACCCAATTCTAATGAATTTTTTGACCAGTAGACGCCAAGATCCAATTGCTTAAAATTATTTTGATATTTAAAAAGATAAGAAAAATAAAAATAATCCCTGTCGTATAACAATCGTCCCTGAATCATTTTTAGAAGAACCCCACCAAAAGAGATGAATTTAACGGGAATAACCGGGCTCTCACCTGAAAATGATTCTTTGGTTAAAGGTAAATGATCAACATTCATCCCAGACCATGAATTATCGGAATAAAATAAAACCGAAACTGCCGCCTCGAAATTGGTTATATTGTCTGATT
>CAYUAV010000009.1:0-18795 GCA_964442665.1 uncultured Bacteroidales bacterium | reverse complement strand
CAAGCCAGTTCGTAAAAAAAGTGGTTTGCCCGGTTTGTTACGGACAACGATTAAATAAGGAATCACTCCATTTCAGGATTCATGACAAAAACATTTCCGAACTGTCGTCAATGGATGTAAACGACCTTGCTAAGTGGCTAGATCAGGTCGAGAAACATTTAAGCCAACGACAGAAGCTTATTGCAACTGAAATATTGAAAGAGCTTCGCACACGTGTACAATTTTTGCTCAATGTCGGGCTCGGATATCTTTCGCTTAATTTGCCTTCCCGAACGTTGTCAGGAGGCGAAAGTCAACGAATCAGACTTGCCACGCAAATTGGCTCCCAACTAGTAAATGTTCTGTATATTCTCGATGAACCCAGTATCGGGTTGCATCAGCGTGATAACGCCCGTCTCATCAATGCGCTAAAAACTCTGCGCGATGCAGGCAATTCAATAATTGTAGTTGAGCATGATAAAGAAATGATGGAATCAGCCGATTACCTGATCGATATGGGCCCTTTTGCAGGAAGAAATGGAGGTGAAATTGTCGCTGCAGGTTCACCTCAGCAAGTAGTTCAATCGCAGGGACTAACAGCCAGTTATCTCCGTCGGGAACATACCATTCCCGTACCGGAAGAAAGAAGAAAGGGAAACGGTAAGTTTTTGCGCATCAGAGGAGCCAGAGGCAATAATCTGAAAAACATTGACATCAGTATCGAACTAGGTAGATTTATTTGTGTCACGGGAGTATCGGGAAGCGGTAAGTCATCACTAATAAACGAGACATTATATCCGGCATTGAGCCGGCATTTTTATCGTTCTACCATGGAACCCCTGCCTTATGATACGATCGATGGACTGGAAAATATCGATAAAGTGATTGATGTGGATCAGTCGCCGATAGGTCGCACGCCACGCTCAAATCCTGCCACTTATACAGGAGTATTTTCAGATATCCGGAATCTCTTTTCGCAAACCACAGAATCGAAAATAAGAGCTTATAAACCGGGCCGTTTTTCCTTCAATGTAAAAGGCGGCAGATGCGAGACCTGTCAGGGAGCGGGCTTACAGACTATCGAAATGAATTTTCTTCCTGATGTATATGTGTTATGCCGCGAATGTTCCGGGAAAAGATATAATCGTGAAACTCTGGAAGTCAAATATAAAGGCAGGAATATCAGTGAAGTTCTTGATATGACGATCGACCAGGCATATGAGTTTTTCAAAAACATTCCCAATATCTATAAAAAGCTTGTTGCTCTTAAAAAAGTCGGATTGGGTTATGTTCGACTCGGACAGCCATCAACCACCCTTTCGGGAGGTGAATCGCAACGTGTTAAACTGGCTACGGAACTCGCCAAACGTGATACAGGAAAAACCCTTTATATTTTAGACGAACCTACAACCGGTCTGCATTTTGAAGATATCAGGGTGCTGCTGGACGTGCTTAATAAACTGGTGAACCGTGGAAATACCGTTATTGTAATTGAACATAATCTTGATGTGATCAAAATGGCCGATCATATTATCGATATGGGGAAGGAAGGCGGACAGCAAGGTGGCTATATATTGTTCGAGGGCACCCCTGAAGAGATTATTCTTTCAAAAAACAGTTATACTGCTGCATTTCTCAAAAAAGAACTGTCACATTGACCGTTTGTTAATAGCTGTAACTCTTTCCCGCGATTTTCGTTATATCTTTACCTGCTATAAAAGAAAAACAGAAAAATATATTTGTACATGGCAACTAGTGAAGATAAGATCAAAAGAGCCTTCAAGAAAAAGAACTGGAACGAGATCAAAACTTATGACAGCTGGAAAATATTCAAGATCATGTCAGAATTTGTCGAGGGCTTTGAAAAACTGGCGCGTATTGGTCCGTGCGTTTCAATTTTCGGAAGTGCACGTACCGAACCGGGCACAAAATATTACAAACTGGCCGAAGAGATTGCTTTCCAGTTGACCCAACTGGGATACGGAGTTATAACAGGAGGTGGCCCGGGTATCATGGAAGCCGCAAATTTAGGCGCTAAACGGGGTAAAGGCCGTTCAGTCGGAATTAATATTGATCTTCCTTTTGAACAGGAACCTAATTTGTTTATCGACACCGATAAGCTGATAACATTCGATCATTTCTTTGTCAGAAAAGTAATGTTTATGAAGTATGCACAGGGATTTGTTGTTCTGCCCGGAGGTTTTGGAACGTTCGATGAACTTTTTGAGGCGCTTACACTGATACAGACAGAAAAGATCGGCCGCTTTCCGATCATTCTTGTCGGGAAGGCCTATTGGGAGGGTTTAATAAAATGGGTGAAAACCGTGATGCTGGAGGAACAGAAAAATGTTTCGCCTGAGGATCTCGACCTTTTCCAGGTTGTTAATACCGCCGAAGATGCTGTAACCAAGATCGATCAGTTTTATTCAAAATATCTGCTTAGCCCGAATTTTTGATAAAAAAGTAATTAACATAAGTATCGACTTGTTTATCAATATTTTAGATTAATTTTACAATCATTATACAATTTGCGTACGTTGAACATATACAGCTAATTAAATAAATTTAATCTTTACTTTAGTAATTGCCTGATGTATAGAGTAATTACACTGATAGCGAATTTCATACTGGCACTCACCCTCGAAAATGTTTTTCAGGCCGGAGTAACAATTAATGTGCAGGCTCCAACGGAATTGGTTGCAGGTACGGAATTCGAAGTTAAGGTTACCATTCAGAAAGGCGATCTGCAAAGCTTTTCAAGACTTCAGCAGACTTTTCCGGCAGGATTAAAGGCCACGTCTTATATTTCATCGAACGCCGATTTTACTTTCGAAGATAAACGGGTTCGTTTTATCTGGTTGCGACTTCCGGCACAAAATGAATTTACGGTTGTTTATAAAATTAAAGCTGATGAACGACTTAAAGGTACTTTCTCCATTGATGGAAAATTCTCCTATATCGACGAAAATGAGCGAAAGTCGGTCAGTTCAACGAGTCAGCCTATTGTAATATTGCCTTCACCAAATATCGACCCTTCGCTGGTTGTGGATATTCATGATTTTGAGGAAAAGGTAATACCCTATATTGCTCCTGCAACTGCAGAACCGCAGATGGCGTGCATCAGGCAGGCTCCCGTAAAAGAAGGAGACGAATACATTGTGAATCTGCTGGTAAATAAAGAATCGAAACAAAAATTTGCCAAGATTGAAGAAAACATACCATCAGGATATAAAGCGGTTTCGGTCAATCCCGGAGAAGCTATCTTTACCTACAGGAACAACACAGCAAAATTTCTCTGGATGAATCTTCCTTCAGATCCTTATTTCCTGATCTCCTATAAGCTTATACCTGAAAATCCGGGGGCTAAAACGCCTGTTATAAATGGTAAATTCTCATATCTCGAAGGTGAAAAAACCATAAGTATCGATATCAAACAAACCGGCCAGAACCTTGCCTCGCTTTCACCCTCAGAGATCGGAAATCTCATTAATACAATCAACGCTCCCCAGTTTGCCAATAAAACTCCTGAAAAGGAAACTGTCAGCCAGGAAGTTGCAAGGGAAAAACCTCCACGGAAAGAAGCCATTAAAACTCCGGTGCGGGAATCGAAAAATGCACGATCATACCTGCTTGAACCCGAGGAAGGTATTTATTACCGGGTACAACTGGCTGCAGGGCATAAAACTGTTAATATTCAGCAATACTTTAAAAAATATAATCTTGATAAGGAAGTCCGCAAGGAATATCATGAAGGCTGGCAAAAATATTCCATCGGTTCATTTAAAGTCTATAAAGAAGCCCGGGATTACCGGGTTCATATCTGGAATACAACTGTTATCGACGACGCTTTTGTTTCGGCATATAATAATGGACAGCGAATTACCGTGCAGGAAGCACTAATGATAGCAAATCAGCAATGGTATAAATAACAAGTCAGTTAGAAATTAATGACAGGAAAAATAAAAATAGTATTTCTGATAACCTCGCTAATAATTCCGATATCAGTTTTTTCGCAGGGAGACATTGAAGATCTGCTTTATACCGAAGTTGATAATCTTAACCCGGTATATAAACCTGTAATGGGCTTTGGTATCGGAACTTTCAATTTTCTGGGCGATGTGCGCAATCCAAATCTTAGTCCTTTAAATGGAACGCTGGGGTATAAAGTGAATGTGGCCACCTTTATCGATAATAAACAATATTTCCGGGCTAATTTCTATTTCATGGGAGGCGCACTCGAAGGAAATGAAAGGTCCTATTCCGACTCGTTACGAAACATGAATTTTCGGTCGGATATCCTGTTATTCGGTGTAAATGTGAATTATGATTTCGACAATTTCTATAAAAAATACAGAAGGGTACATCCGTTCATATCCGTTGGCTTTGAAACATTATCGTTCAGTTCGAAAACAGATAGTTTGGCTGATATTGAAGGAGTAGATGTAAAGTATAATTACTGGCCTGACGGAACCATTCGAAATTTGCCTTACTCAGTTGCCAATCGGGCAAACCCAAATCTGCGTTATATGGAACGCGACTATGTGTATGAAACGAATTTACGGGAAACAAACTGGGGACTTGGTGACTATCCGCAGTATACTTTCGCCATACCAGTTGATATTGGACTCGATTTCTGGATCAGCAACCGTATACTATTCCGCATTGGTACATCCTATCATTTTACGTTCACTGACGTTATCGATCATGTTAGCCATAAAAATACAAGTGGCCCTCGGGGTAATGCACGTAACGATGATTTTATGTATACCTATGCCACACTGCATCTGGATCTGTTTTCGAGCAAAAAAACCCTGGCGGTACAGCGTCTTTTTGCCGATATTGAATTAGACCTCACTCTTATCGGTGATGATGACGGCGATGGTTATATGGATGGATGGGACCAATGTCCCGATACTCCCTTTGGTGTAGAAACCGATACAACCGGCTGCCCGCTTGATGACGATTTCGACGGAGTACCTAACTATCTCGACGATGAGCCTTTTTCCCGCTACGGCGCATATGTTGATGACCGGGGAGTAGAAATCTCCGAGAGCGACCTCATTGCCCAGCTCGATATGTCATCTGCCGTTCGACGCGAAGACGTTGAATTATATTTGCGGACACCATCATCATACAGTAACTATAAAAACATTACGGCAGAAGAAATTCCGGAAAAGTTCAAACAGGTTGACCTGAATGATGACGGCTACATTTCTTTTGATGAAATTCTTGATGAAATAGATAACTACTTTGATTTTAGTTCCGATCTCAGCTCAGAAGATATCTACGAATTGAATAATTTCTTTTTCGCACAGTAATAATCTTAACTCATAACTTCCTCAACCTCTCATGCTGGCGTTGAGTATCACGTTTCTTTATGTCTTCCCTTTTATCATATTCTTTTTTACCCCTGGCAAGGGCAATATTCAGCTTGGCATAACCGGTATCGGAGATAAATAACCGGGTAGCAACTATTGTAAATCCACGCTCCTTGGTCTTACGCTCCAGCTTTTTCAATTCTTTACGGTTCAACAGTAGTTTTCTGTCTCCGGCAGGATCGTGACTACTATAACCCCGATTGGCATATTCTGAAATATGCATATTACGAACCCATAGTTCACTATTTTTGAAATAGCAAAACGTATCGGCAATGCTGGCTTTACCAAGACGAACACTCTTTATTTCCGTTCCTGTAAGCACTATGCCTGCCGTATACTTTTCAATCAATTCAAAGTCGTGTAGTGCTTTTTTATTCCTTATATCAATCTTATTAGCCATTCTTAACCAAATCGTTTTCGCTTTATGCAAAGTAAAAGTAAATTTACAGAATCACAATCGTATAATTCGGATTGAAATTATTACGAAGAAATAGTAATCTTATAGTTATCCTGGGACCGACTGCCACCGGGAAAACTAAATTTGCCGCCAGCCTTGCTGCTCAAATCGACGGTGAAATCATCAGTGCAGATTCAAGGCAAATCTATCGCAGAATGAACCTGGGCACAGGTAAGGACTATTCTGATTACTACATTGGTGACAAATTTATTCCCTATCACCTGATAGATATTCACGAGCCCGGATACAGGTACAATGTGTTCGAATATCAGCAGGATTTTGTGAACGTATTTACTCAAATTCAAGCCAAAGGGAACATCCCCATACTATGCGGAGGTACCGGCATGTATATCGATGCAGTGGCAAAAGGATACAAATTAATTACTGTACCGGTAAATAAAGAACTCAGGGAAGAGTTGCAGGATAAATCGCTTCAGGAATTGGAAGAAATACTCACCACCTATCGTAAGCTTCATAACCGGACCGATACCGATACAAAAAAAAGAGCTGTCAGGGCAATAGAGATTGAAGCATATTACTCCTTCCATAACGAATCAAATCCGGATTATCCTGAAATTCATCCAATATATTTCGGATTATATTGCGACAGGGAAATACGTCGGGAACGCATAACGAACAGGTTATACAGCCGGCTTAAAAACGGAATGATAGAAGAAGTGAAACATTTGCTCGATGAAGGACTTACTCCGGAAGATCTGATATATTATGGATTGGAATATAAGTACATTACCCTTTATCTGACAGGTAAACTGGATTATGAGTCCATGGTCCAAAAGTTAAATATTGCCATACATCAATTTGCCAAACGACAAATGACCTGGTTCCGAAAGATGGAAAAAGAAGGTATTACGATACAATGGATCGATTCGGAATTACCATTAAGAGAAAAAATCAATTTTGCGCTGGAAACAATTTGGAGTGATATTACATAAAAAAAACCGGCCTCTCCTGCACAATTCCTCTACCCCCCCTTAATCTAATGCAGAAAAGATCGGGATATATGCCTTTCGATGGTTAATTAAGCAGCAATGTATTCAAACACATCACGAATAATATCGGAATGTGTGCGGCCATAATTTTCTTTTAGCCAGTTACGAAGCATGATAATTTCATACGACTTCAGCCACCTGAAAGATTTCACAATTTCCTTCCGGAACAGCTCCCTGTCGTAACTCAGTTGCTTCAATAACATTTTCTGATGTTCCAGCATAGTTATCATTGGATTTGGTGCTTTTCTAAATTACAAATTAGATTAACTACTTTGATAAAAACAGCGATGATATTAATCATCTGAACCTCACATCAGAGACACTTTTTTCGTGCTTCAAAGCGAAGTCATATTGATAACTTATAATTCCACAAAATGTTTCAAATAAAAAATAAATTCACAGATTTTTAACATTTTTAAGAATTATGGAGATTTATAACTAAATAAATTAATGCCCTTCGAAATATCAGGTATTAACTTCCTAACAGCACATAATCGATCATTAAACTAATATCAAGATCACTAAAACCTTTGGATTTAAGATGTTTTTCATCTTTAAGAAAAGTTTCGCGGAACCATCTTTCGTCCCTGCCTGAATGACGGACGGCTTCGCGGTATGCATCAAGAGCCTTTTCAACGTGCCCCGATGCCCAATAACAATGGCCCATATTTAGAAAATCGCTTTTTATGGCTCTGTTTTTCACAACTTTTTCAAAATATTTTATAGCGGTCTCGTATTTTCCCAGAACAAACGAACACCAGCCAATAGGCCTGTATACTTTTGGATTATCAGGATTGGCATATTCTACCTTATAATAATATTTTAATGCCTCCTCGAAATTCCCGGCATCCATAAAAAGTTGCCCCAGATAGGCCAAATTGGCCATATTCTTTGGTTCTGATTTTATCACCTGCTGATAATATTCAATAGCCTTTTCAAAATTTCCTGTTTTGCGGTAGCAATATCCCAGTTTCTTTTGCAGCCAGAGTTTATTTTTATCGAATAGCTCTGCCTGATGGTAAAGTTCAATGGCCTTTCCGAAATCTCCTGTCCTCTGGTAACAAAATCCGATTTTTTCAAACATTTCAAAGGATTTATTCTTTTCATTCAACCATTCAAACAATTTTAGAGCTTCCGTATACCTATCCCTGGCAAAATAGAATTCGGCGAGATTACGAATGATTTTTTCATTTTCATATATCCATTTTAATTCATCCGATCCTATGGGATCGATTTCCAGTTCGAATACATTTTCATATTCCTTCCGGTACGGATGAAGTTTAAAAAACCGGTAAAGATCCTGCAGATATTGTGTATTAATTATCTTATTCCATATTTCCGTATCAAGCTTAATTTCATCCTCCATCATTTCGTTCATTGCCTTAAGTTCCATATTGAACAATTCGAGCATTGTTTTACGCTGCTGCGAAGGCATATTCTGAATATTAAGAATGAATGAATACTTGTCGGAATTACACAGTACGGTTGATTTTTCGAGTCCCTCAACAAAACCCTTTATATCAATGTCTTCCTTAAAATTATCAAAAGTGTTTTTAACCGTTTGGTTCTCTGTTTTAAATGGCAGAAACCAGTTCGATAATTCCTTAAAGAATGAAAAGTGTTTTAACATGGCAAATGCCCCCATAAAAACATCCGAACCTTCGATCTGCATTTTTGAGAATTGTTCAAGCTTTTGATAAACATCAGGTGCATCCTTAAAAAAATTCTCCCATTCCGGGTTTTTATCTTCAAAAGTTTCCTTCGATAGAATTTCATCCAGTTTGAGTTTGTCTTCCAGTTCCGAACGTAATTTCATTACCTCAGGCACTATTTCCTCCTGTATTTTACGGGTTATTTTTTCAGTTTCGCTGGCACGTATATACTGGATAAGAATAGCGAGCATGCGTTCCTGAAAGACAGGGCTGTCGGCAATTGATTTCAGGCGTTCAATTAATGCCGGATATAATCCAATTCTACGTTGAAAGCAAATCAGTGCAAGGAACATTCCGATCATGGCACGTTGTCTGATTTCCGGATTATCAGCCTCTGACAGATTAAATAGCAGAATGAATTTTTCACTGTCAAAATGACGTAATAGTGAAAGAGTCACAGCACTGATCAGTAATGATTTAATGCTTGTGTCAATTTCTGAGTATTCAAGAATCTGGTTAAAAAGGGTTTTATCTTCATTACTGAATTTATTCTTTAACCAGAAGAAATAAAACAACTGGTTTGAAAGCGCATCATACAAATTCTGTCCCGATTCGGGATTGGTTTCCGATGCTGAACTTTCATCACTCCCGGAAAGCATCATTGTAATTTGTTTGGCATCGCCGGCATAGAACGACTCAAAGTGCAATGTTTTCTCCAGCATCAATTTCCTCTCAAATAAATTCATACTGTTTATCCAGAAATCCCTGATGTCATCACTCAGTTCAATAATTGATTGCTTCAATCGTATATGAATCCCCTCACGCTCCGGATCGGGAGCAAGTTCAAAAGAGTATTTAAGCATACTTTTATAGGTATCGGTAAGCGATTGGTATCGATTATGAATATCGGATGAGCTTACATGGATCAGTAATCTGGATATTATCTCCAGGCCATCTTTAAGACGGTTCGATAATATTGCACTGAGCACATCGGAATGTTGTTTCTGCATTTCTGAAAACGTCATCTGCTCTTTCAATTTATAATGTTGAAAGTACCAGTGCAAAAACCCTGCTAAAGTTGAAATACTAATCTTTTGTCAGACTCTGAAAAATGTAAGAGGGAAAAGAAGACTATTTACCAATAAAAACCATGAGTATGAGAAGCATAATACCCGACAATAAAGCAATGAATTGATAAACAGAGCGTCGTACTCCTTTTTCGGTGTGTAATTCGGGTATGAGGTCGGCAGCAGCCAGATATATGAATCCCCCGGCAGCGAATGGAAGTATTATTTTTGACAGGCCCGTTGTCGATACATTGAATAAAAGAATACTTCCGGCCCCGATAAAAGCTGTACAGGCCGAAATGAAATTATAGATCAGGGCTTTTCTGCGGGTAAAACCGGCATGAATCAGTACCCCGAAATCACCTATCTCCTGCGGCAGTTCGTGCATCATTACGGTGATCGTAGTAACCATACCTATTTCAATGGAATAACCATAAGAAGCAGCAATCAAGATTCCATCCAGAAAATTATGAAACATGTCGGCAACCAGATTGATAGTCCCGAAGGGTTTTATTGAGTTGTTGCCTATTCCGGATGTGTGGTTATGATGCCAGTGAAGAAAACGTTCGAGTATGAAAAATAGTATGAATCCGACAATCAGCCAGGTGGAAGCCAATACAGGTTTTTTAAAAGATTCGAACGATTCGGGAATAAGATGGAAAAAGGCTCCGCCTAAAAGTCCTCCTGTAGCAAATGCTACCAATATCAATTGCAGTTCCTTAAGTTTCTCCTGTTTCATGGCGAGAAACAACACACCTACAAGGGAGATCAGACTGACCACCAAAACACTGAGAATCGTATAAACTATCACCATTGTCTGCATTTAAATGTAGGCAAATATAGAATTAATACACCTGAATGGCCAGATTCCATGTAAACCCTTACCTGTTTTTTTGTTTTGGCAGGCTCATCCTATTATCCTCGATCATCATTACAGTAAATTTTTCTTCCCCGTTTTCCCTGATGAAACTGATGCATAACGACCGGTCAGTGGATGTTAAATATTCAATTACCCTGCTAATAAAATTATTGTACTTCGGGCATTCCTTCGGATTGGTAAACTCATTACATGCACTGCAATTGGCGATTTCTTTGTCTAGACATCAACTCCTGATCTTGCACCAGGACGCTTTTGTATTTTCAGTACAACCGGGGCACCTGCCTTTTTTATATTTTCCGCAATTGCCACAATAGAGACCACAGGCAGCGATCAGGCTAAAATTCGTTTCAGGAGTTGAATTCATGGTTTTGGCTTTTTATCAGTGATGCTAAAAATATTGCCCTGCAGTGACAACCCTATGTCAGTACCTGATTTGTTTTTTTCTGATCAGACTTTAAGGAAAATCTTTTTCCTGTATAAAATCCAGGCCGGAATCAAACAGAGTAAAACATATACTATTGCCCAGAGTAAGGACGCCAGTTTTAGTGATACTCCTATACCTGAAAACAAATTCATAAAGGAAGTTTGCACTCCCGGAAAATAGCGGAAAGTAATAACACTCAGCGGATAATACAATAAGATGTGAAAGATATAAATGGTTAGTGCATTGGAACCGGGTATAATAAAAGGCATCATCCATTTTCTGAGCTTACCGGTTTTAATAAACAGTTCAAATAAAACCAATAAAAGAAAAGCCAGTCCCGAAGTAAATAAAACGTATGAGCTTGTCCAGAGATTTTTATTTAAAGGGAAAATCAATTTCCAGGCATACCCTGAAAGAATTCCGGCAATACCCAGAAGTATGAGATTTCTGAATTTTATTCTTGAATCGTTAGTGTTGGCAAGAATCCATCCCGCAATTATTCCGGTTATTGAGCTTACTATTGCAGGGAATGTACTTAAAATGCCTTCAGGATCCCAGGTGCCCTGATAAAGCTTTCCCGGAATAAGTTTGGAATCGACCCAGTTTACTATATTCATCCCGGGTTCCAATATACTTTCTGTTTGACCTGGCGGTGGAATCCACAGCAGTATAAACCAGTATCCGAGAAGTATCAGGAGGGATAAAGAAATAATCAGCCTTTTACCTGCATATAAAAACAGTAATGAACAAACAAAATAAACGACAGCAATACGTTGCAGAACACCGGGTATTCGTATTTCCCGAAAATTTGACATAATGATGTTCAGCAGAATTCCAATTGAAAAGAGTATAATCATCCGGAGGAATGCTTTTCGTAAAAGCAATTTCTTTGATATACCTTTCTGAAGATATTTTGTATAGGCTAATACTATCGAAACTCCCACGATAAAAAGGAAAAACGGAAAAACCAAATCGGCCAGGCTAGAACCATTCCATTTGGCATGAAGCAAAGGTTTATACACATGATCCCATGAACCGGGACTATTGACCAGGATCATGCCTAAAATCGTAAAACCGCGAAAAGCGTCAACTGATTCTTTTCTCTTCATGTTATATTCATAATTCTATTTAAAATTCAAATATATTCCGGCCAATGATCTTACCTGCTTCAACATTTCCATTTCCAGTTCAACCGGTTGCAGTACTTTACATTTCCCGGCGAATGAAAGCAGCCAGTGAGCAAAATAACTATATTCATTAGCGGCAAAGCTCATAACCACTCCATTATTTTCCGGGAATTCATCAATATATCCAAAATAATATTTCGTTGATTTCAGTGTACTTATCAGTGATTGATCGAACCAGACTTTTATTTCGAAAAGATCGGAGCTAAGCCACAAGTCCTGAAAGTATTTTTTTAATTCACCGGAACGTTTTTCGCTGGCATATTCCGGTGTTATTTCCAACCGGATAATACGATCGGCTCTGAAATCGCGCATCTCACCCCGCATTTTACAGAATCCGATAAGATGCCACGCATTACTATAAAATACAAGTCCCAATGGATCGATTGTGCGTCCGCTCGTTTTCTCCTGACTATACCGGGCATGATAATCAATTTTCAGGCACCGGCCTTCACCTAAAGCCTTTTGTATGGCAGAAAGAAAATTATCAGGATATTCATTACTAGCAGATTGCCTTGCGTGAAAGACCTCAACCTGATCGTTCAATTCTTCCAGTGTATTTTTTTCCGCTTCGGGCAGTATACTCTTAATTTTATCGGTTGCGCTTAAAAACCATTTTCTGACTGAGCTATCTGTTAGTTTATCTACAAGCTTGCCCGCAATTTGTAATGCTCCGGCTTCTTCGCGCGTGAACATAACAGGTGGTAAATGGTAACCGTCAACAATAAAATATCCTTTGCCGGCCTCCGAACCAATTGGGACACCCGCTTCTTCAAGCGCCCGAATATCACGATAAACCGTGCGCTGACTGATCTCATAACGATCGGCAATTTCAGCTGCAGTGATCCATCTTTTGGTTTGCAGTTGGATAAGAATAGCAGTAAGGCGGTCAATCCGATTCATGTATGCCGTACTTTCAAAAGTGACAGTAAGTTTAGGAATTTCTGGTTTCTCAAACAAGTAATTGTAATTCAAGTAATGCTGTCATCAAAGGAACACCCAGATTATCACTCCCAAAATATAAAATAAATTCAGTAATAGTAAGTAAAATCGATACCAGTACTATCTTTATTAAAGAGACTTCAAATCCATGAAAAACCAGTAAAATGCTTATCGTCGAAAGAAAGAAAACAATAGCTCCTCCCAGGCTCTTGGTATTATGAAAAATTGTTATAGCATGAAAATTCAAGGCCTCTCCGATAATACCTGCCAATCCATCGGAAACAGCCAGCACCAGGCTACTTATCTGAAAAACCTGCATATAATCCGGTAAGGAAATAAGTGAAAGGATCGATATACTTACCGGATAAAGGATTTCACCCCATGTTTTACGCTCCACTCCATGCAACGAAAGCAAATTTTTCCATTTCGATATTGCGAGAATGCCTGCAAATAAAATCCCCAATCCGAAAATCTGCCAGCGATCGAGCCAGTAAGGCATCAGATATATTATGGCTCCTGCGGATATATGAGTAGCTTTGCGCGACCAGTAAAAACTTTTTATTAAGTGCTTCTGTAAAATATCGATGATCAGAAACAGCATGATTAATGCCAGACAAAAAATCATGAAGTACCGCATGGCTTATTCATTTTGAAAGTAAAGCAGGCATATTCTCTGAATATAACTGCATCATCTTTTGGAAAGAACCGTATATTATTACTATCCCGGATCAATGCATAAATAATTCCATTTATTCCCTTTTCCATGGCATCGCGATGTACCAGGTGCACCAGCGCATTTCCGGCTCCTTTTCGCTGATAATCTGGTAATATCCCGATCGTTTTCATAATCAGATTATTCCCGTCTCTGATATTCATACAAAAACCGATAAGTTCATCATCATGGTACGCCAGATAAATATCATTGATATGTTTTTTCAATTTATCACCGGAATAGAGAGTATTAAATTGTTTTTCATCCAGATCGATATAACTCCAGTTTTTCCTGAATATTTTTCCAGATAAAATGTACAATGAATGCATGAGTTCCCCGGTAAGGTTTTCAATTTGGTTAAACCTGTAACCCTCAGCCGTAAGCTTGTCAAAGGAAGGTTTTGTTAACCCTGCTATTTTGGTTAATTGTGTTCGTATTCCGGAATAATAATTCACCTCTTCAAAGGGTTTCATGCTCTTTAGAAAATCAAAATACCATGGCATACTCAAAGGTTCGGAATTAAAATATGGAACCTTTTCAGTTCCCTTCTTTATTATCCTGTATTGATGCCATATACTTCCATTAATCGGACCCCTGAGAAAACGGATTCTTTTTTGATACATCATGGCTGACAATATTTTCCACATGTCTCTGAATACAGCATCATCATTTTCACACTCCAAAAATCCGAATAATGCCTCTCCGCTATTTAATCGGCTATCTTCAATAAGCATGGCATGCGCCTGCATTTTTCCTTTATGCATTGTCTGAATACAGGTTGCATGTTGGTGAGAGCCATGCAGGGTATATTCCAATGCCTTGAGCAGATCGCCAACGAAATACTCATATCCGTTAAATGAAGAATATTTTTCTTTCACATAATCCAGATAACCTTGTGCATCAGCTATGCAGGAATATGTTCCTTTTTTAACTTGCATGAATCAGTTGTATTAAACCTGTATCGCCGTTCATCTCAATTTCCATCCCATCTTGCAGGGTTGATGTTGCATTGGCAACTCCGATAATAGTTGGTATCCCCAGTTCACGCGAAACAATGGCTGCATGCGACAATATTCCACCATTCTCAACAATTAATCCACCTGCAACTCCGAGCAGTGGTGTCCATCCGGGATCGGTATGCTGCGCCACTACAATATCAAAATCAATAACTTCGGGTAATGAAAATTCTTCAAAAACTTTCACCTTCCCTTTAATTATTCCCGCATTACATGCTCTTCCGTATAGTATCGGAGAAGAATCCATTGCCGAATCCACTAATGCCGGCTCTTCTCCATCGGCTATCGTGAAAAAAGCGGGAGGAGTGACAGTTTTGTAATAGTCGTATTCTTCCTTTCTTTGTTTTATAAGTTCCTGATATCCGGATCGCTTTTCGAATATTTCTTCAATATACAGGTAATAAATATCTTCTGCTTTGCTTATAATTTTCTGCTGCGCAAATATTTCACCAATTCTGCCGAATAATTTCCTTACAACTGAGAATCCGTTCGAACGCAGCAATCGCATCGATTCCCGCTGAGCGGCATACTTCCTGAAGCGCCTGACTAGAAAGCGGTTATATAATGAACCAAAATCAGCTAAGTCATTGTTCTTCACCTTGCCTGATTTCCGGTTCCCATATAATTTCAGCAACTTCATTAATTTACCTATGTCTTCTTCAATATCTTCCGATTCCAGTTTAAGCTCATTGGCAAAACGCCCTCCATACTCTGTATAATAGGTTTTAAGATGTTCCTGTAATTTCCGGTTATTGCCTGCCGATATTTTGAAATTTTCCGGATCGTCACACTCGGTTGCTATGCGCAGATCGGCATCAGCAAAGACTATGTCTTTTAATTTTATTAATTCCTCAATTTGTTTTCCTGTTTTGCTCATGAAACAAATCGCTTTCTGTAACGAATCGACCGAGAGGCGTTTTTGAAGTAATCCGAAAAAAGTCATTACCATAAAATCATTCTCAACGGGAATATGCCATTCACTTATCAGTTTTCGGTTGAATTCCTTATAAAGTAACCTACAATCCGTAAAAAACAGATTTTCGAAAAATCCTGGCTCGCGGTATGTTTTCAGGTATCCTTTCACCCTTTTTTTAAAGATATGCTGAGAAAATCCAAACCAAAGTAACTTCATGAAGACAATCAGAGGGTAGGTAAGTTTATAGGCCGGGGGGGGAAGAATGGTACGATCGATATTAAGCCGGATGTTGCTTGTGATCATATTCTCCAGATTTTCCTTATTACGCTGATATCCAGGAATGAAAGCCATCATCCGGTACCAGTTGTTCATATTATAGTATAAGCGGCCATAAAACCAGTGTACCATATTCTCGAATATCGGTTTATATTTTTGCAATTTTTCTCTTGAAACACCTGATGCATGCAAGAGATTTTCATAAACGACCTCATAAATATGACGGGCAAACGAAAGAGTCAATGGAAGTACCAGTCCCGAATAACTTTCGGCAATATTTGCACTATCGTAATGTGTCAGTTCTTTTACTTCCGGTATCGACCGAGTTACGGGCCTTGTCTGAAGAATAAACAGCTTCCTGCGATAATAGCACCACTCAATATCCTGTGCGCCTCCAAATAACTGCTGAATATGTTTTCCCGTGGTAACCAACTCATTAATTTCCACTGTTGATAGAGAAGCCCTGGTTGTTTTAGCAATCTTTAATGAATAATTCCGATAACTTAAAAATTCTTTTTCGAGTGGTATAAATTTACTAAGGATATGTCCTTGCGGGTCCACAATAAATTCATCGCAGGTTTTCCCTTCGACCACATATTTACATATGCCCAGATTAGCATTGATTATACTCTTCTTGGACCCATTATCGGTAAATAAGACTCCGGATTTTTTACCCGGTATAAAACGCTGAATGATAACTTCACCCCGTATTTTACCATACGAAGCCAGAATGTGACAATATTCTTTATACAAATCGTGCCGCTTTACCGCAATAGCCGAATAAAATTTACCTGCATTGGAATGCCCGGGAGTATCTTCGTCGGGGGATGAAGAACGAACAGCAAAAAGATTTACATGCGGCATGGCCTTCTTCACGAATGCCAGAAGATCGGTCTCATCTATATCGGGCGGTGCGGCAATAAACTCGGGTACATTAAAACCATATTCTTTTAAACGATTGAGATTAATCAGCTTATTTCCTGTCTTGAATGACATGACACTACAGATTGAAAATATAGATGAGTAAATTTAATCCTACATAATTAACAACCGTGCTAAATAAAAGAAATTGTTCTGTAGTTTTTCGTCTGAACCGTAAATGTAAAATTACCGATACCGTAAGCAGAATAATAAAACTTAATGCAATTACCACATAACCGGTTGCTGAGGCAGATATTGTATAGAGCATCCATACAAAGGTCAGATAGTTAATTATGGAAAAAATATAAAATACAACGAGCGACCGCTGAAATCCCAGATGCCATGAATAGGTATCTTTCCCCTGCGATTCTTCGCCTGATATTTTTATTTTACGGACAAACTCCATAAGGATCGTATTGAAGATTACAAAAAGCAGATGGATCCACATAACTTCCGAAACCATAAAACTTCTTATGAATACAGCATAAATAAAGAATTGCATCAATACCATCTGAAGCATATTTACCGCATTGTAGAGGAAAAATTTCCTCTTGAATTTTGCTCCCAGATAAAAATCTTTCCAGGTAATAAAACTAAAGATTAATAGGATGACTCCGTAAACCCTTGAGGGCAAACCAAAATACCATGCCGTAAACAGAAAAATGAGGAGGCCGGGGATATCATAGATAAACAGCTCCTTTACGGATAGAAGTCCCCTTTGAACCGGACGATCGGGATGAAATGCAGCATCGTGCTTAAAATCACGCGATTCGTCGATGACCCGGATATGAAATAAAAAAACCATACAAGCCAGGAAATTCATTAAAGCCTGAAAGAAGCTGATTTCATATGATAAGATTGCTGCTGAACTCAACACAACAGCCAGTGTGGTGAAAGTTAAAATCTTCACAGGGAAACGTTCTTCCTGGTATTGATATATCCGGCTTATCCGATTCATTTCCTCACCGTATAAATCTTAAGGTCCTCATAAAAAAAGACTTTTTCTTTTGATCTGAGTTGCATTTCAATATCTTTTTCTCTTCTGAAAAAGGGTGCTAGTCTTTTGCTTACATCACGTTTCACCAGGTTGTTCCAGAATACGATCCGTGCATTATTCTCACCGGTACGGAATACTTCGCTGAATATTTCCTGCGTTTCCTTTTCTGATAACGATTCGAAAACATCCGATAAATTATACTTCGAAAGACTGTTGTCAGGTAAATCTCCCAGGATATCATATATATGACCGGTACGTATATCGATTTTAGTCGTTTTTGATTTTAACCTCTGAACTGTTTCGGGACGAATATAAAAGGGCAGCGAATTAAAGTAGTTACCACGCAAAATATATTCCACATAAGGGTTATCGAACAACGATTCATTGGTAAATGCTTTTTGCGTTTTATAAAGATAATGCTCCCCAATGGCATCTTTTCCGACAAAACGGAACATTTCCGGGCTCCGGCCCAATGCCTGCATGACAGGTTTACTGAAGAATATTCTGAATAGTAAGCGCCACTTATATGAATCCCATTTTTTACCGTAGAACTCTTTTTGTTCCGAAAGGGCTTTTGGAGTAATCAAATTAATTGTGGTCTTTTTGGAGTGAACAAACGGAAGAAAATATTTCCTGAAAAGCTGTAAATAGCCTTCGAATTTTCCGCTGTGAATACATCCTTTTCTAATTGCATTTTGCTGATCATCCCAAAAATGTTTTGCCCCATCCGCTAATTTGTCCGATATTTCATGATACAGTTCCTCCCTTTTCATTGAATCATGAACTCCGAGAAATTCCAGTAACAGATCATATCCGAAATGTTGAATGGCACAGAGTTTCAACTCAAGGAGATAGTTCTGCGCCGGATTAATATCAGCAGCCAATACGGAATGAACAGGTAGCGATGCCATAGCCAGGGTATTGCAACCTCCTGAAGTGATGGAAAAAACATTGTCGTCTGGATGCAAAGCCAGAGCATTTAAC
>CAYUAV010000008.1:0-19768 GCA_964442665.1 uncultured Bacteroidales bacterium | reverse complement strand
GCCCTATGAAACCCCGCCTCAGCCATTTAATCATGAAATAGAGGATGAAGTAATTGCCGAACAGTATAAGTGGAAAGATAAAGTAATATTAATTGTTGAAGATGAAGAAGTGAACGGCCTTTTTCTTGAGGCAGTATTCCAGGAAACAGGGGCACAGACTCTTTATGCCAAAAACGGGCAACAGGCTATTGAACTATGTAAATCCATTAATAAGATCGATCTGATCCTTATGGATATTAAGATGCCGGTAATGAATGGCATCAGGGCCACCCAAGAAATCAGAAAGTTTAATAAGAACATTCCTGTTATTGCACAGACTGCACTTTCTTCCGAAGAAGATAAAAGGAATTGTATGCTTGCCGGATGTAATGATACTATAACAAAACCTATAGAAGTCGGGGAATTACTTCAACTGGCAAACCGATATTTTACGCACTGATAGCTAGTCATTTTTCTTAGAATTTAACCAAAATCGTGCTTTAATATTCAAAGTTTCCGTGTTCCTCGCTAAAAACTTCAAACCCAGATAAACGGCACTGTATCAACATATTGAAGATTACGTAATGATTAAAATATCAACCACATTGCATACAATATTTCAAATAATTATTTTATTATATGATAAATTCGAGCACGGCTTACCGGTGCTATAATAAAATATCCATACAATTTTTACATTTGCGTAATTTAAGTTACGTATCAGAATAATCAATTGTTAATGCCTGATATCCGCAAAATACATAAAAACATCACCATTATCGGAAGAGTACAGGGTGTAGGATTTCGTTATGCATGCAAAAATATGGCCAATTCATTAGGAATCAAGGGATCAGTAAAAAATTTGTACGATGGAAGCGTATATATCGAAGCCGAAGGCACCGAGCTTCAGTTAAGACATTTCATCGAATGGTGCAGTAATGGACCAAGTTATGCCAATGTAACAGATGTTAAGGTGATCGATGATGAAGTAAAAGAATTCAGATATTTCGACATTATACATTGATACAAACCCGCTTATTACGTTGAAATAGAAATATCGGAATAGTGAAATGAATCAATATATGATTGAAATCAGCAAGTTATATAAATGATACGAATCCTAAATCCTGACAATTAAATATTAATCCGATCCGGATCAGTTGGTATTATCCGTTTTAACCGAACTTAATAAAGATAATATTCCTGAAATCAATAGCCAAAATGCAAGGATAAGGATTATCAATGAAATACCGGAAAGAAGAAAATCGCTTTCACGAACAAAATCAATGAGGTTATCTATCATTGACCAAAGAGTCATTACCAGAACAAATAGCATGGGTATTGCAGCAAGAAGATATTTGTTTTTCTTGTGGTATAGATATACGCTCACTACCGCAAGACCTAATGCCGCTAATAGCTGGTTAAGCGATCCGAAAAGAGGCCAGAGGATCATGGCTCCCTGTCCACCGGGTTTCAAAAAAGTCATGATAGCGGCAAGCAAAACGACTGCAAAAGTGGCGACAAACCTGTTATCAAAAGGTTTGGAAATCTTCTCTGTTTTCTTCGACCGGAATAATTCCTGCAATGATAATCGCTGAATTCTTGCAGCTGAATCGAGTGTTGTATTGGCAAAACTCACAATGAAAACGGCTATCATAGTTCTTCCGATATACAGAGGAATACCCAAATGTTCGAATAAATTTGCTCCACCCCGGATAAAAGATTCAAGTTTGGCACCGATACCACTGTTTGCTGCCGACCAGGATGAGTAATAGTGGTAAAAGGCATCGCTCCCGGTATATTTAATACCATTCTGTTCAAATCCTAATCCAAGACCTGCTGCAACAGCAACAATCACAAGTACAGCAAGAAATCCCTCGGTCAACATGCCTCCATAGCCGATAAATAACGTATCTTTTTCATGTTTAACCTGTTTCACGGTTGTTCCTGAACTAGCTATGGAATGAAAACCTGATATGGCACCACACGCAATTATGATAAAAAGTATGGGCATCATATTAGGAACATCACTTCCCGGAGCAAAAGCTTTTGAATTAATAGCAGGGGCGGTTATTTCGGGATGAGCGACAAAGGTACCCACAGCCAGTAGTAATAGAGCAACGAATAGCTGGTGCGAATTAATATAATCGCGGGGTTGCAATAGTCTGTGCACAGGCATAGTGGAAGCAAAAAACACATAGATAAAAAGAATGATACACCAAATCACGGTTACTATATGATTCACGCTCATACCATACGATGCAACATCCCTGATAAAAGCAATCTTAGCTATATCGACCGGGAAATAAACCCCGAGTATGATTGAAGCATACATTAAAAGCAATGCTATAATCGAATACAGAAGATCGCTTTTCCCTTTCTCGATTTGACGCCCGAGCCAAAGTGCAATAGGAATCTGAAGCCAGATCGGAATTACTGCAGCCGGATACAATATAAACAGAGTTGCCACAATGAGGGCAAAAACCGATAACACAATAAACAATAATAACTGCATAATCAGCTGCAGTGCATATCGGGCACCAGGACCAATTATATCGCCCGTTAAATCGCCTATCGACATTCCTCTGTTTCGGGCTGATATGATTAATGTTGAAAAATCGTGCACCGCTCCCATAAAAACCGATCCGAGTAAGATCCAGAGTAATGCCGGAAGCCAGCCCCAAATTATTCCGATTGCAGGTCCGACAATTGGCCCAAGGCCGGCGATAGTTGCAAAATGGTGCCCGAATACAATATTTTTCTTTGTCGGAACAAAATCGACTCCATCATTAAATTGTTCGGAAGGCATACGATTCGAGTCGGAAAGTCTGAAAATTTTTCTTGCCAGAAATTTTCCATAGGTAAAGTATGCAAGAATGTAACCAAAAAACGTAACTATAATAAGTAAAACTGCGTTCATTGCTATTGAAATAAAGCCGAAAATTAATTCATTCTCATTAAAATTGCTGAAATATCGCAAAAAATCATTATTTTAAATGAGGGAAATTCCATAAGAATGAATCCAACTAGCAGAAAAATATTAGTCCCCTACGATTTCTCAGTACCATCGGAATTTGCGGTTAAACATGCCGTGCAAATTGCAAAAATAACCGGTTCGGGAATTGTATTTCTTCACATCGTGCCTACGCTGAAAGAGGAATCAAAAGCGTTACAAAAACTTCAGGCTGTAGCAAATGAATTCATATCAAAATATGGCGTTTCCATTGAATGTAAAATCCGGCCCGGTCGTGTATCGGATGTTATCAGAACTTTTGCCGAAACCATCGATGCATTGCTTGTTGTTATGAAAACTCAGAAGCCTCATGGCAAAGAGAAATATTTTGGTTCCCGGGCCATCAGGGTAATGATAGGATCAAAAATCCCGTTCTACGTTGTACAGGCACCACCTAAAAGATTAGCACTTCGTCGCGTGGTATTTCCTATCGACTTCAGGCATGAGAACAAAGAAAAACTTTCATGGATCAGTTTTTTGTCGAAATACTATACTTCGAAAATTTATCTTTTCAAGCCAAAAGCCAACGATTATAATATCCGTAATAACCTCGAGTTTGCAAAAAGATTCCTTGAAGGCAAGGAAATTAACTATGAAATAGTAACAGGGAAAAGCAGCTTTAGCCAGCCAAAGGAAGTGGTTGAATATGCCAACCAGATAAAAGCGGAACTTATCATTATTATGCTGAGTAGAAACATAACCATGGCAAAGGTGATGCTGAGATTAAAAGATCAGAATTATATTTCAAATGAATATCAGATACCGGTTATGTGTATTAATCCGCGATCGGATCTGAGAAAAGTTGAGGGTTTCTTTTAAGTTTCTGAATCCTGGTTTAATTTAAATTGGCTCGATATCCGATTTCAGCAGCCACCCCTGCTTGCCATCACTTAGTTTAATCTCAAACCAATCATTTAATTCTTCCAGAATATAGACTTTCGTACCCTCGTGAATAATAAACAGATCGGTGCTCGAATTACTGGGCGATCCCTTAACAGTAACCGTAGGAGTCATTACAATTGCACCATTACTGTTTACAAGAATTTTTCTGGATTGGGAAGCGATAAAAAATGTAAGTATCGATAAAATAAAAAAGAGTATTCCGGCATAAAATCCTGATCGGCGCATTTTCATTTTTGTAGTGAGAAAATATACCAAAAAACCGGCTGTACAAAGAAGAAATGATACTAAGCTGATAATGGCCCAAGTATCGGAACGGAACCATGAAATAGCTGTTCGTAGCCACTTTTTTATCACAAACTCAGGAATCTCATCAATCTGGTCGACATTATATATTTGTGCTTTTGCCAGATTGAAACGGATATTTTCATCGCGCGGATCATGAAGCAGTGCTCTTTCATAGTTTAAGATGGATTTTGGATAATCCGTAAGTTTATAGTAAGCATTGCCAAGATTATAGTATAATTCGGGTGATTCAAATCCCTGACTCAGTATTTCTTCATATTGCTGAATAGCAGAATTATAATCCTCATTTATGTAAGCTTTGTTAGCTGCATTAAAAACTGAATCAGTATTAAACTCCGATTTAATAACCAGGTTATTTGAAAAAATAAAAAAAGCTCCAAGAATTAGGTACTTGTCCATTGTTACAATTTTTGATCCAGTTTACTTATTAAACCTGCGGCTGTATAATATATATCAGACATTTTTTCGGTTATTTCGCCAGGAGCGTATCGTATCAGCTGGCACGTATCAAGAATGCTAAATAGCTCTTCTGAAATTTCTGTTGATATATTGAACCGTTTGAAATCGTTAACCACCTTATCTCTCGATAGTTCCGAAAAAGGAATATCAAGCTTATCGGCCAGATACCTCCATATTGCCTGTTCCAGTTCATCGAAAAAAGCATTTTTATCCTCTGCCCGCAGAAACTTCTTTACTTTTTTCAATCGTTTCGACGCAATTTTTCCCGCTTTTCTGTTCCGTAATTTTGCAAGGTTCGCATTTCGCAATACTTGTCTGCGTCGTACGATCAAAATAATTAGTACCAGGAGGGCAGCGAAGATATATACACCGTAAAACCACGCCGAACCAAAGATGAAATCACCTCTTTTTATAAAATTTGTTTTCGTTTCGATATATCGTATATCACTCCCAAGCAGTTCAATTTCTTCTTTTGATAAATTACTGGCTACAATGGAAGTGCTGTCCCCCTCACCCTTAATAACAGAAATTTCAAAAGGTTGTGTACTGATATTTTTATAGGATTGGCTCTCGGGGTTGAAATAAGCCAGGGAGAATGCCGGAATGGTAAAATCGCCTGGATGTCTTGGTATAGCAGTATACTCAAATGTAACTTTACCTGTTTTACCCTGTGTGCTTGCATCGGTCTGAACTTTTTTAACAGGATCGAAAACATCGAAGGTAGGTGGAAAATTGGTCGTTACTTTGTCGATAAGTTTAATATTGCCCCTTCCGCTGACAGTAACCTTGAAAGTGACTGCATCGTTAGTCGAAACTTCAGTAAGATTAGATGAAGCACTTATCTGGAAGGTTCCGACAGCTCCGCTGAAATTTGCAGGTTGGTTGGGAGGCAAAGGCTTAATATGTAATGTTACCGGATTACTTTTTAAATTCATCCGCACGCGGTCGAAAGGTGAATTAAAAAATTCATCAAAAATACTTTGGGATCTGCGCCGGGTTTGTTTCTGAACTTCGACAAGCATATCGAATGACGGTATTTTAAGTTCACCGGCTTTTTGCGGTGTAAGAATAACTTTTCGTATAATCCCGGTATGGTAGATATCGTTACCAACTTTTTCACGTTCGAGCGAAGTAAGTTGTGGCAATTCAACATTCTGCTGATAAAATCCTACAAAATCAGGGCCTTTAAATTGCTGATCGATGCCTGAAATGCTGACCTGAGTGTAAAGTTTTACCCAAGCAGTAATTTGTTCCCCGACATAAGCCGATTTTTTATCTACCTCGAGACGTACGAAAATATCATTACCTGTACCTGCTGAAGCATTACCCTGTCCTGAAGTACCCTGATTGCCGGCGGAGGCAGACTGGGAAGGCTTGTTGCCACCCGCTACCACTTCAATTGAAATTGAATTCGACTGAACTTGTTTTCTTTTATATGTAGCTGATGCAGGTCCCAGATTATATTTGCCACTATTTGAAGGAGCCTGCAAATAGTATGTAAAAGTATAAGTGGATGAACGCGTTGTACGTCCGTTTACAATGCTGATCGATGTACTTGATCCTGTACTTGGTCCGCTCAGATACCTGAATTCTCCGAAATCAGGCGGATTGAAATCATCGATATTTTCATTAACAGTATATACCAGCTGAAATTGTTCGCCGGTCCTGACCACATTCGGAGCCTGGGCAACAAAGGACACATCCTGCGCATCCGAAAAAGATGACAGACCAAGAAGGCCGATAAAACCTGGAATAATATACCTGAGCATTCGTTTTTTCATAGCCGACCGAATATACTGATTCTTACCATTCTTTTTCAACCCGTACTTTCCTGACATTCATTTTTTGTTCTTCAACTTTTTTCAGTGTCTCCTTCTCGTCTTGTTCCAAAGCCTCGAGAAGTCGTTCTGCATCCTGTTGTGATATTTGTTGTTTTTGCTGGGGCTGTTTTTGTTGTTGCTGTTGCTGTTGTTGCTGTTGCTGCTCTTGCTGCTGCTGATTTTTATCCTGATTTTTTTGATTTTGCTGCTGTTCCTGCTGTTGCTTTTTCATCAGCTGCTGGGCGAGAAACAAATTATGCTTGGCATCAGCGTCGTTAGGATTCAGACGAAGACTCTGCTTATAGGCTTCAATGCTTTGCTGCAACTTCTTTGACTGAAAATATGAATTACCAAGATTATAATAATATTTTGCCATATCTGTTTTATCAGCCGATGTATTATTCGTCATTAACTCATATTTTGATGTGGCAGCCTCATATTGATCCTGCTTATAGAGTGTATTTCCCAAATTGAAGTTTGCGGGAGACGATTCCGGATTCTTCTCCAGGGCACGCCTGTAATGAAGTTCCGCTTCGTTATAGTTCCCATCCTTATATTCATTATTACCTTTTCTTATTTCATTTCTGACCTGCTGGGCCTCCAACACACCGGGCAATAATAATATGATTACAATTAGCGTTCTCATTACTTTGATTTATGATTGAATAAGGAAAAATTTCTGAGAAGTCTGCTCTTCCTTTCTAAAATAAAAATATCAACGATCAGTAAAACCAATGCAAAAATGATAAAATACTGAAACTGATCATCATATTCCGAATATACCTTACTCTCGATCTCCGATTTATTCAGACTGTTCAACTGATTGTATAATTGGTACAATCCGACATTACTGCTAGAGGCACCAAAAAATTCACCGTTGCCTGCAGCTGCTATTTTACTTAACATGGAAGGATCCATTCGTGAAATAACAACCTCACCCTGACGATCCTTAAGAAATCCTGGCTGTGAAGATCCGGTTCCTGAAAGAGGGATCGGAGCACCCTTTGTTGAACCCATACCAATAGTATAGACCTTGATTCCTTTCTCGGCAGCCAAGCGGGCAGCTTCAACCGCATCACCCTCATGATTTTCCCCGTCAGATATTACCACTATTACCTTGCTCGCTTCCGTATCCTGTGTAAACGACTTAGTCCCCAGTTCGATTGCTGATGCAATTGCCGTGCCCTGTTTCGAAACCACTTCCGTGTTTAAATTCGACAGGAATAATTTTGCAGAAATATAATCGGTTGTAATGGGCAACTGTGTATAGGCATCGCCGGCAAAAATAATCATGCCGATTTTATCATTCTGCATATGATTCACCAATGATGTGATAGCCTGTTTGGCCCTTTCCAGCCTGTTAGGTTTAATATCCTGAGCAAGCATGCTGCGCGAAACATCAAGTGCTATGATCATTTCAATACCCTCGCGTTTTACTTCTTCCAGTTTCGACCCGAACTGAGGTCGAGAAACGGCAATAATAAGCGAAGCCAGGGCAAAAAGAAATATAATAAACTTCGTATGGCTCTTTGCAGGCGAACGAAGCGGCATCAGCAATTCGAAAAAAGCTGAATTAACAAACCTGTTCGTTGCCCTCTTCTGCAAATTGGCCAGTACTATGTACAACACAATGAGAAGGGGCATTATTAGTAAAAAATATAAATATGCAGTATTAGCAAACCTGAACATACTTCTGATAATTTTTTAAGGAACTGAACGTAAAAATATTCTGCGGATTAAAAACTCGGCCAACACCAATATCAAAGCAGCCAAAGCGAATGGAAGATATTCTTCTTCCTTCCTGCTGAATTCCTTAACATTTATTTTTGATTTTTCGAGTTTATCAATTTCATTATATATCTGACGCAATTTATTATTGTCAGTAGCTCTGAAATATTTGCCATTTGTAATATCTGCGATTTGTTGAAGAGTTTCTTCATCAATTTCGACGGGCATAGAGGCCGTATATTTTCTACCGAACATATCCTGCATAGGGTAAGGAGCAGTTCCCTCGGTTCCCACGCCAACCGTATAGACACGAATATTGAATGTTTTAGCAAGCTCCGCCGCAGTTATCGGATCAATGACTCCCTGATTATTAACCCCGTCGGTAAGCAGAATTATTACTTTGGAAATCGCCTCGCTGTTCTTCAGACGTGAAACAGCATTTGCAAGTCCCACACCAATGGCCGTACCGTCTTCTATTATACCACTCTTAACATCTTTAAGCAAATTGATCAGAACTGCATGATCCGTTGTCAGCGGACATTGTGTATAGCTTTCCGCGCTGAATACTACCAGTCCTATGCGATCGTTGGGCCGTCCTGCAATAAATTCGATTGCCACATCTTTAGCGGCTTCAAGTCTGTCGGGTTTCAGGTCCTGTGCCAACATACTGCTTGATACGTCCATAGCCAGAACAATGTCGATACCCTGGGTACTTACATTCTCCCAGCTATTAGTCGATTGTGGCCTTGCCAGTATAATTATTAACAGTGTTATTGCCAATAATCGTAGCACGAAAAGAGCATGACGCAAGTATTGACGGGGTGAAACCGGTAAATTATCTACTGCTTGTGTTGAGCTGACCTGCACCGATGATATCGATCGCTGCTTAAAATAGTACCATACTGTTAAAGGAATTAACAGTAGCAACAGATAAAACATTTTCGGGTATGCAAATACAATCTCACTCATAATTCTTTGACGCCATTATTTTTTATTCCCTTCGGTTGCTTCTGTCTCGGTCTCGGTTTGTTTTGTTTTCTTAATAAAATCATATGCATTATCAAGATGAACAATATTCTGTTCCGGATTCGGTTCACCTTTGGCAAATTTTACCAGGTCGGCCAGATTCAGTAAGCTTTCAAGATTCGTATAGTTTATATCATCAATTCCTGATCGTTTGATGTAGTCTAATATTTCGTCTGAGGTTAATTCAAGCGCTATTATTGAAAATCGTTTCTCTATATACCAGCGGATGATATAGGTAATACGGGTATAGTATTCCTTAACCTGATTCTGTTGCCATAATTTCTGGGCCTTTATTTTATCCAGTTCGCGCAAAGCTGTAATGTATGCAGGTTCTTCAGGCTTCAATGGTTTAAACAGTGGTTTTTCCTGTTTCCGTCGTTTGAAATAGTAATATATCAGGACAACCGCTCCGATGATCAGTATTAATATGCCTGAATATATAAGTATTTCGCCCAGCGTTAGCGGCATCTTTTCTATTCCTTTAATATCGCGAATGGTATAAGTCGTATCAATTGGTACACCTTTTACCATCAGATAGGTTGCCCGCGATAACAGTGTATCGGAAAATCCGGCATCATCAAAAATAATTTGCCGGGGAGGTAAATAATAAAGTCCTGTATCGAATGATGTAATCGTTAAATTGATATTTATTCTGCGTAAATCATCTTTTGAAAGAGAAGAATCAATAACGGGTTCCCCAATAATTTCAACACCCTTTGTTAACGTATCGGCAAACGATGGAAGCTTTGTGATAAGATCTTTCTTTTTCTCAAGTGTGTAATTTAAGCCGATCTGATCGCCTATGGTAATAATATTCGTATCAATTGCAGTTTCAACTGATAATTTTTGCGCAAATAACGTACCTGCGCCTAATATACATAGTATGCTTATATTAATAAAAAATTTACTTCCCACAACAATAAATATTATCAGGCTCTTTTTTTAAACAATTGCATTAAAGGTTTAACATAATCTTCATGTGTTGCTATATCCGCATAATCTATTCCCAGCTTGCCCAAAACTTCATGAGTATATGATGTTTTTGACTTCCAGTAACGGGCATAATGCTCGCGAATTTTACGAAGCGAGGAATCGACCCATACCTGGTTTCCTGTCTCGGCATCTTTCATATGAATCATCCCAACGTCGGGAAGTTCGGTTTCACGTTTATCGTATACCCTGAGTACAATAATATCGTGTTTCCGGTTGCCAATTTTCAGGGCATCTTCATAACCTTCATCGATGAAATCGGAAATGAGGAAAGCAGTACTTCTTTTCTTAATTGCATTAATAAGGTATTGAACAGCACTGCTGATATTCGTTCCCCTGTTGGCAGGTTCGAAATAAATAAGTTCTCTTATAATCCTGAGAATATGCTGAATGCCCTTTTTGGGAGGAATAAATTTTTCAATACAGTCGCTGAACAGAATAGCTCCAATCTTATCATTATTTGAAATAGCCGAGAATGCAAGTACAGCCGATATTTCAGTAATCAGATTCCTTTTTAAACGGGCCTGACTGGCAAATTCTCTCGAACCGCTTACATCGATAACGAGCATTACGGTAAGTTCCCTTTCTTCTTCATATATTTTTACGTACGGATGATTGAACCGTGCTGTAACATTCCAGTCGATATTCCGGATATCGTCACCGTACTGATATTCGCGAACTTCACTAAAAGCCATTCCTTTACCTTTAAAGGCACTATGATACTCACCGGCAAATATCTGCTGTGTCAGACCTCTGGTCTTTATTTCAATTCTTCTGACCCGTTTTAACAGATCTGCTGTTTCCATTACGTATAATTTATTCCTTTAATCGGGTTGTAACTGTAAAAAACCAGTCTTCCTCCGACAGTGTCACAAGGTATGTTTTTCCTTTATCCGTATATTCCCAGCTATTATTTCCGGTCGATGTATAGGTATTATTCAGTTCGACCAGCACATCATTAAAATTCGAATAATCGCACATTTTCCTGACAAGGGTGCACATATCATCATCGGATAAAAAATAGAGTATGGTAATTTCACTGATCTTATCCTCATACTTCAGGTAGTTATAATACGTATTGACCGCACTGGTATTCAGCTTAAAATTTTGCTGGTTCTCTTTCATAACCTGGATAATCTGATCTTTATGCATACCAATATAATTCTGTGCATTTCCGTAAAGATGAAAATGAAATACAGATATCAGTATCAGTATATATTTATAAAAAACCAGCATGTCAGAAATATTATGGCACCTCTACAGTATTAAGTATTTCCGTGATTATATCCTCCGATTTGATATTTTCTGCCTCTGCTTCATAAGTGAGACCGATACGATGACGCATTACATCATGACAAACAGCCCGTACATCTTCCGGTATAATATATCCTCTTCTTCTGATAAATGCAAAAGCTTTGGCGGCTTTTCCCAGATTAATACTGGCACGTGGAGAACTGCCATAATTAATCATCGACGAAAACTTTGACAGATTATATTTTTCGGGATATCGGGTTGCAAAGACAATATCGAGTATATAATTTTCTATTTTTTCGTCCATGTAAACTTCTTTTACAACTTCCCTGGCTTTGACAATATTTTCGGGCTTAAGAATTTTATTGGCCGAAGGAAATTCAGATTGCAGGTTCTCTCTGATCACAAGCAATTCTTCTTCTTTCTTTGGATAGTCGAGAACAACTTTCAGCATAAACCGGTCCATTTGTGCTTCCGGCAAAGGATATGTACCTTCCTGTTCAATAGGATTCTGTGTGGCCATTACAAGAAAAGGGCGTGGCAAAGCATAAGTTTCGCTACCTATGGTAACATGCTTTTCCTGCATGGCTTCGAGTAAGGCACTCTGTACTTTCGCCGGTGAACGGTTTATTTCATCTGCAAGAATAAAATTTGCAAAAACCGGACCCTGTTTCACAACAAATTCTTCCTTCTTCTGACTATATATCATAGTCCCGATAAGATCGGCAGGAAGTAAATCGGGTGTAAACTGTATCCGGCTGAACTTAGCATCAATTGTTGTTGCCAGTGTGTTTATTGCCAGTGTTTTCGCCAAACCGGGAACACCTTCCAGCAGAATATGTCCATCGGACAATAAGCCTATGAGTAAACTATCGATCATGTGTTTCTGACCGATAATAATTTTCCCCATTTCAATATTTACCAGATCCACAAAGGAACTTTCCTGCTTGATCTTTTCATTAAGTTCCTGGATATTAATACTCGATTGATTCATATTCGAACTTTTTTTATTCCTTTAAAATTTAGAGTTCGAAAGTACTAATTTTTACTGCTCCTCACCAATATACGTTTTTTAAAAAAGATTAAATAAACAGCAGCTAATTCGGATTTTTGTTAAAAAATGTTAAGTTGCAATTTATCTGTGCTTTTTGAATAATCATCCAACAAAATGTTTTAAAATAAATAATGTAAAGGAGATTTTTAAAATGCTCTATCTTCATCGCCTAAATTGAATTGATGAGCCATCGGTACTTTATAGAATTACAATATAACGGGAAGAATTTTCATGGCTGGCAGATTCAACCAAATGCGCGCACTGTGCAGGCTGAACTGAACGAAAAAATAAGCATACTACTGAAGCAACCTGTTGAAACCACAGGTGCCGGACGAACAGATACGGGAGTGCATGCAAAACAATTTTTTGCTCATTTCGATTTTGCTAACGACATTTCCAGAAATTTGGTTTCGCTGACACATAAAATGAATTCATTTCTGCCCGATGATATTTGTATTCAAAGAATAATCCCGGTATCACCTGATGCCCATGTCCGGTTCGATGCTTTATCGCGTACCTATAAATATTATATTACAACACATAAAAGTGTATTCCAAAACGAATATGCCTGGCAGATCTTTCACAAGCTTGATACCGGATTAATGCAGGAAAGTTCCAACCTGATTATGAAATACAACAATTTCAAATCGTTCAGCAGGTTACATTCGGATAATAAGACAAATATTTGCCGGATATTTTCTGCTGGCTGGTCGACAGACAATCATTTATTAATCTTTACCATTAAAGCCGACCGATTTTTGCGTAATATGGTAAGAGCTATTGTCGGGACAATGGTAGGGGTTGGCCGTAATAAAATCACTCCTTCCCATTTTGAAGAGATAATTAAATCGAAAGATCGCTCACTGGCCGGAGAATCGGCACCTGCAAAAGGGCTCTTTTTGTATGAAATCGAATATCCATACCCGTTATAGGGTTTTCATGTTTATATCTTTTTAAAGAAAATAAGAAACAAATGTTTATTTTAACCGTTAAATCATCAAAAAGTCAAAAGAGATGAGAAAGATTGGGATGATTCTGTTAGTAAGTATTCTACCAATTATATCATTCGCCCAAACTGATATATCACGTGCCGAAGCCCTCTTTATTTATAATTTTTCACGCCTGATAGAATGGCCCGCAAACTATAAAACAGGTCCGTTTGTTATTGGCGTCATCGGCTCTTCTCCCATTGTGAACCAGCTAAAAACCTTTACTTCGGGTAAGCAGGTTGGTACTCAACCAATTACTGTTAAAAATTTTGGCTCCCCTGCTGAAATTTCAACCTGTCATATATTATTTATACCCTTTTCGGAGACAAAATATTTGCCTAACATTCTTCCACAGGTATCAAATAAAAGCACATTAATTATTTCAGAAAAGAATGATGCTATTCAACAAGGTTCAGCAATTAATTTTGTTGTGATCGGCGATAAGCTTAAATTCGAATTGAGTCTGAATAATGCACAAAAATACGATATAAAGCTGAGTTCAAAACTCAACGAAATGGCCTATAAGGTTTACTGACATTTCAGCTATTCCATATATTCCATGACTTTTCCGCCTGGATATACAGCATAGGCAGCCCGTTAATAATGACTGCTTTTTTTTCTTCTCCCTTACTAAGAAATAAAGTCTTCTCCGGATTGTAAATCAAATCGTATAAAATGTGATGACTCCCGATAGCTTGATAAGGTATTGGGGGACAATGATCAACATCGGGATACATGCCAAGAGGTGAAGTATTTATAATGAGAGTATTTTCCCTGATTAAGCCAGGTGTCAAATCATTGTAAGATAAAATTGTATCAGATACAGGATTGCGCGATACAAAGTGAAATAATATGTGATGTTTTTTCAGAATATAGGCGACTGCTTTGGAAGCTCCCCCTGTACCCAGAATAAGAGCTGATTTATGTATGCGACTTAATTTTTCCACCAGGGGTTTTTCAAACCCATAAATATCGGTGTTGTAGCCATAAAGCTGATAATCTGATTTGTCTCTGATAATTTTAACCGTATTAACTGCTCCCACTTCCCCGGCCTCATTATCAACATGGTCAAGAAATTCAAGAACCTGCTGTTTATAAGGTATAGTCACATTCAATCCAATCAGGTTACGATTATTTTCAACTATTTCCCTCAAACGACCAATGTTTTTGATGGGAAAATTGCTATATACACAATCATTCAATTTTTCCGATTCGAATTTTTCTGTGAAATAGCTCTTAGAAAAACTATGTTCCAGGGGAAAACCTATTAAACCAAACTTTCTCATAATGTTTCTGAGGTTTTTTTTGCTCCGGCATATTTCTCCATCAGCCAGATGGATATGATTCCGAGAGTAACGAAGACGGTTGCCCATATTACAACCGCATCTATTTTATTGGGTAAAATATGCTCATAACTGTATACCTTTATGTCACTTAGTATTTTACCGTGTTCATCAACAAAAGCTCCGTATGCGTTTGTGTTAATCTTAATCCCGTTTTCGGTATATGAGTTTTTCCAGGGCCATAAAATAATGAGCGAACCCAGAATGAAACCTGTAAGCGTTGCAATGGTTTCATTCCTGAATTTCTTAAATATCCATGATAACAGATGCGAAAAAGCAATAAGACCGGCAGCAGCACCTATTAAAACCGGTAATAAAATATCTAATCGCAAATCATTTATCGCCTCGATAACTACCAGGTGATAATTGCCCATCAGAATAAGAACAAATGAACCTGACAAGCCCGGAAGAATCATGCTGCATATGGCAACTATACCACATATAATAAGGTAGAAGAAATTAGCATTTTCGGTGGCCGGTGAAAGAAACGATATGGATAAAGCTACCATGGTGCCAATCAGGAATGTCAAAACTACCGGGAAGTTCCATTTTGTTATTGTACGCCCCACGAAGTAAATCGATGCCAGGATCAGGCCGAAAAAATAAGCCCATATATAAACAGGATAGTTAATAAACAGAAATTCGAGAAGTTTTGCCAAAGAGAGTATACTTATAGCAATCCCTGTAAAAACTGCCAACAGAAAATACAAATTAACGTGTCTTGCGAATTCCCGTAATCTGCCTTTTAACAGTAAACGCAACGATTCGATATCAAATGATTTGATCGAATCGATCAACTCTTCAAAAATACCCGTAATCAGGGCCACCGTACCTCCCGATACACCGGGAATTACATTAGCAGTACCCATGCCTGCACCCTTTAAAATAAGCAGCAAATAATATTTTATATTTTTCACTTCTCCGCAATTTAATTCGGCGCAAAGTTAGCATTTCCTGTAATAGTTCTATGCTAATGTAATATACCTACCCATAAAAAGGGCATGCACGGTTATCTTATAGATCCATTTGTACTGCGACTATAAAATGGAATCACTAAATCTGAAAATCCAGATTCGGCAGGTAATCGTATGTATGCTGCTTGTGACTTTTTTCTTCCCTGGGTAGGAAATCAAAGAATGTATCACCCCTGAGGCCCAAACGAAGACATTCGAGCGGTATTACAATGTTCGGTGCTATATTTCCCAGGTTTACTGACGAGCCATAGAGTTTTATAAACCAGACCTGTTGTTTTCCTTCAGGTGCTTCCCATATAATATCGGAAGGCTTAATATGCATTGATATGGTATTAATCAGGTTTTCATTGGCTGAACCATCACTGTTATAAATTCCTATGGTCCCGCTTTCGCGGGCTTCGGCAATTACTTTATAGGAACCTGCTTCGAGCTCCGATTTCATCATACCCACCCAGGTATTTGCCGGTATAAATACACCACGTTGTTTCGATCCCACTTCGGAAATAACCGTAACCTGTTTCGATAAAGTTCGGATATACTCAAGCTTTTCATCGTGTGGCATACTCATCGAACCGTCCGAAATTTCGATCAGATCGAGTTTGTATTTATCGATAAGCCTGCGGTAGTCATCTACCATTTTCCGAATTGCAAATGCTTCAAACAAAGTCCCGCCAAAATACGGACGTATCTTTGCTTCACGATATAATTTCAATTTTTCCTCCAGCCGGGTTGTAATTGCAGATGTTCCAAAGCCAAATTTTATAAAATCAGTCAGTTCAGCACACGAATCGATAAAACCTTCGGTTTCACTAACACTCAAGCCTTTATCCATAACCATGGTCAGCCCTTCATTCCTCGGTTTTTTCGATCGTTCAGGAATATGAGGCAATGTAAAATTCATTTTCTACTGATTAAGTTTTCTGTATTTCTTCACCAATTGCGAAAAGATCTCATTATTAGATACCAGGGGAAATCGGTTGAATAGTTCGCCATACTCATAATAATTAATGAGCAATCCCTTTTCGAAGTATACACTGGCTAAATGAGGCTGGTTATTATACAGGTAATACGCAGCAAGATTATAATTGATCGTAGAAATGTCCTTATTATATTCATAGGCCTTATTAAGTAAAGATATGGCCTTGGATATATTGTTTTTATTGAAAAAAATATCGGCATGCGAAAGCCATGCTTCATAATCGTTAGGATCAAGTTCTACGGCCCGGTTATATGATTCAGCCGATTTTTCAAACTGGCTTAATTTGCGGTATGATTCACCCATCATATACCAGTAATCAGGATTTTCCGGGTCTGTTTTGTTTGCCTGAATAAAAAATTCAATGCTGGCATTAAAATCGTTCAGATTAAAATGAGCCATGCCAAGACCATACCAGGCATCTCCAAAAGTTTTATCAATCGATAATGCTCTGCGATAATAATATATAGCCCGCCGGTGCAGCCCAACCTTATCATAACACTCGCCAATATAAGAATAAGCCTGTGTATTATTCGGTTCAAGGATCAGGATCTGTTCATAAGCTTCAATTGCTTGATAAAATTCTTCGATATTCACAAGCGTGTTCGCCTTACTGAAATATGCCGATACATAATCCGGGCTAATAGCAATGGCATAATCATAGGCTTCAATAGCCATTTCATATTTCTCAAGGTTGGAATAAACCATTCCAAGATTAAACCAGATGTGCTCCGCATAGGGATCTATATCGAGATATTTCTTATAATATTCAATGCTTCTGTCCAGCAGGTCGGTTTTTTCATATACAAGAGCAAGTTCATGTATCACTGACAGATTGTGGGGATTGATCTCATGGGCCAGATCCAGGTATTTAATTGCCAGATTATATCTCCGGGTATTCAGGTAGGAACAGGCAATACTGAAAATAACATCGTCCTTACATTCTGTGGACAGCGTAATTGCCCTCTCAAATGCCTGATAAGCTTCATCTTTTCTTCCCAGCACGTTAAGTGCTGTTCCCTTTAATAGGTATAATTCATAATTAGAATTTTCGATAGGCTCAATTTCGCGCAAACTGTGTAAACCCTTTGAAGGTTTTCCGTTTTGTATATAAATCTGTGCTAATCGTAACTTTATGGATACCGAATTGGGATGCTGTTTTAAACCTCGTTCAATAGCCGATATTGCACAGCTATAATTATGCTGCTCGAGATAATAATCAATTATATTCTCAAATTCAAAGACATCAAAATAGCATGAATCATTCCTTTTAACCATGTCTTCGAAACGATTGATGGATTCGAAAAGCCCTTCTTCTTCATAAAATGAATCGTAATTCTCGTTCATGCCCTTTTTCTTTCTCTGACAAAACTAAATTAGTAATTTAAAAAAAAGAAATATTCTTCAGATATTAACAGGTTTTGTGCAAAATTAGCTGAACCGTGTATAAGTACTCACAGAACAGGCGTTAATAAATTTTTATTTTATTTCGCGAAGCGATCCTGATTGTTCAAGTTGCTTTTCGAGATCGAGAGTCAGATTATTAATGGCGTTCAGCAGTTCCCGATTGTTATCGCTGTCAACATTTTTCTGAATCTGGCTTTGAATAGCGTATAATTCCTTCATAAAAGAAGCTGTTCTGCGCTGGTACTTATGCGGATTTTTTTGTATACGGGCCAGAAGAATGTCGGAACTGACTTTAAAATAATAGTCGTTATAATATATAAGATTTTTGGCATTTTCTTCTCCGAAATCAGATACTAAAGCCCTGAACAACGATAATTCGGGATTGTAGTTTCCGGGATTCCAGAAAAAATCAGATGTGGTTTGTAATCTGATCTTATCAAAAATATCCGTAACTTTACCGATCACGACTGTTTTGGAGACTCCCTGATATACCTCAGGCAACACCTCATTTGAAAAGGGTTCGAACAGGCATGAAGTAAGTAATTTATAGGGATACACCGGATCGTTGGCAAAATATTGCATGGCGTCACTTCGCGACAGTAATGTATAATCGAAAAATATAATGGGTTCCCGGGTATATTGTCTGAAATAAAGCAAATCGGCTTCGTCCATCTGCCATGATTGATATTCGTATCCGCTCCAGATAACCGGTACGTTATAATCCATATTTTCAAGACCTGCGCATAATCCGGCAGGATTAAATATCATTTTATTCAGCGACAGATTATTCGTGAAATTGGGCATTAATTCAATGTCAAGATTATCCATTTCAGCATTCTTAAATACATTTGTTAAATTGTAAACGTTCTGCGCCTCATGGTTCATAGGTTTAGCATAAAAGTCAGTTATGACGGAATTGATATCTTTATCAATGGAAATATTGCTATATAAAAGCGCTAATCCATCGGCGCCTGCGGCCACTTCATTTATATCAAGGCGGTTTAATTCATTAGTTGTATAAGCAGAATATATCCATTTTGAGAAATTCGAGTTATGTAACTCATCAGAAAAGTATTGCATACTCTTATCACTGTAAGGAAAATAAATACTGACAAATCTAGTATTATTGTATGATTTGAGATAATCAACGGAATAATCCGTGTCAATTGATATCAGTAAACCAAAATCCTGGTCTGAAGGATAATCGATAATGTTGGCATTATGAAATAATAAACGTTTATTATCAAAAAGTTGTACTGCCGTTTGTGCAGCATAATAATTAGCCGCAGGACTGTTTCCGTAAAGGAATATGATATGTCCCAGATTATCAAGTGTCTGAATAATGTATCCTTTTCTTTTACCCTGAATTGATACAAGATGAAGTTTTTCAGCATTTCTCGTCATCTCGTCTGTCGGCCCTAATGAAAAAATAACAGAAGCTTCATTTTGCTGAAATGAATTTTGTGTTTTAACCAGTGAGGGTATATCCGATTCAGAAATTCCGGTAAGATTAACAAGCATTTCCCTGAGCTTATTTTCCAGAAGTTTTGCTG
>CAYUAV010000007.1:1092-19904 GCA_964442665.1 uncultured Bacteroidales bacterium | reverse complement strand
TATTCAGGGCCGGTTAAATACCAACCTCGAAATCGAGGGCTTTGTGCTTACTATGTACGATTCAAGGCTCCGTTTATCAAATCAGGTTGTCGATGAAGTTCGAAAACATTTCCAGCAAATGGTATTTGAAACTATAATCCAACGGAATATTAAATTATCAGAAGCACCGAGTTTTGGAAAACCTGTGGTTCTATATGATGCAGAATCCAAAGGATCAGTAAATCATCTTAACCTGGCTCGTGAATTAATAACCAAAAATGAAGAAATAGAAGTCTAGCCATATAACATGGATTAAATCAATAAAATAAGATGGCACAAAAGAATGCACTTGGCAGAGGATTAGGGGCTTTAATTGAATCGAACGACTCATCGACCGATTTCAGGGATCAGCCCAGAAGAATGAGTGGTGTAGCTGAAATCGAAGTTGACAATATTGATACAAATCCTTATCAGCCCAGGACCATATTTGACGAAGAATCACTGATTGAGCTTGCCGATTCTATTAAGGAAATCGGTATTATTCAGCCTATCACAATAAGAAGAGCTGAAAATGGCCGTTTCCAGCTAATTACAGGAGAGCGCCGACTTAGAGCTATAAAAATTGCAGGTATCGGTAAAATACCTGCCTATATTCGCGAAGCAAACGATCAGAATATGCTGGAAATGGCTCTGATCGAAAACATTCAGCGTGAAGATCTGGATGCTATTGAAATCGCTATCAGTTATCAGCGACTTATAGACGAATGTAATCTTACACAGGAGTTATTAAGTCAGCGGGTAGGGAAAAAAAGAGCTACAGTAGCCAATTATCTAAGATTACTCAAGCTGCCTGCCGAGATACAACTCGGAATTAAAGATGAGAAACTTTCAATGGGCCATGCAAGATCGCTTATCAATATTGGCGACCCTAAAACACAGCTTAAAATCTATAATAAAATCGTCGATCAGGAGCTCTCTGTGCGAAAGGTTGAAGAGCTGGTGCGAAATCTGATTGAGGGTAAAGAAGAAGTCAATAAACAGGAAAAAGAACAACCCCCGAAAGATTACGAAGATCTGAAGAACCATTTACGTAAATATTTTAGCAGTAAGGTCGAGTTCAAACGGAACAATAATGGCAGTGGAAGGATCGTTATTCCATTTAAAACCGATGAAGATCTGGAGAGAATAATCGCTATTTTTGATAAGCTTAACACCTGAAACTGCTTAATAAATTGAAAAGAAATAAAAGCACGATACCTTTTTTAAGCATCCTCGCGGGTGCTTTGTTTTTTTTATTCATGCCGGGTTACTCCCGGTCAGGTTATCCCGATGCCGATTCCGTGAAAGCTGGTTCCGGTTATTATCTTAAGGATGAACGAATTCAGGATAGTATTCGATCCGACACAAGTTCCTATGCTGGCGCAAAAACCGATACAGTAAAAACTATTGCCGGCGATACTCTTACCAGGGCCGGCAGACAAAAAAAAATGCCTTCCCCGCAGAGGGCAACTATCCTTTCGGCGGTACTTCCTGGCCTGGGACAGGCCTATAATAACAAATACTGGAAAATCCCAATCATATATTCGGCAGGAGCAGGCTTATATTACCTATATGATACCCAAACCAGGAATTACAATAAAAATCTTCACGATTATTGGGAATCGGAGGCAAATAATGACCCGAATGACATGTCAGATAAATATTACAGTAATGTACAAAGTGCGGACCACTGGCGATCTTTAGCTTTAATATTCATCGGAGTTCTATATGTGGCTAATGTTGTCGATGCTATGGCTGATGCCTACTTCCTTCAATATGATATTAGTGATGACCTCACAGTCAGGCTGGAACCTTTGTTTATGCCCGAATTTTATTCAACAAATAATAATTATTCTTCCTGCGGGATAAAAATCAGTTTACACTTCTAATTTTTCTGAAATGATAAAAACAATTCTACTATTAGTTGTTGCGTTTTGTTTTGCGCTTCATTTAAATGCCATTCAAGACTCAGATGATACGTTAAACATACATCTAGCCGATTCAATACGTGCACCGCTTGAGTTGTTTGATTCGTTAGATTCAAATTTTGAAAGTAATTTGGATAGCATGCTCAACCTATACTATATTCAGCAGGCTATATCCGATACCTTCCTCGAAGAAGTGGTTACAGACAGCATCCCCGATTTTCCCGACTCGGTTTATATTGCAAGGCTTGCTGCAATACCCACTATTATCAATCTTTCGTTTAATCGTATTGTAAAAAACTATATTGACAGTTATACCAAAAAGCGGCGAAAATCAGTTGAAGTTATGCTGGGATTATCGGAATACTATTTCCCCATTTTTGATGAAATATTCGACTATTACGATATACCCAATGAAATGAAATATATGTCGATCATTGAATCGGCTTTAAATCCCAGAGCATATTCACGTGCCCGTGCTGTAGGACTCTGGCAGTTTATGTATGGTACAGGACGAGTTTACGGACTCGAAATCAATAGTCTGGTCGATGAACGGCGCGATCCTATTAAATCTACCTATGCTGCCGCCCGATATTCACACGATCTGTATAATATTTATAAAGATTGGATCCTTGTAATTGCAGCTTATAACTGCGGCCCCGGTAATGTTAACCGGGCTATCCGCCGCGCCGGGGGTAAAACCGATTATTGGGATATATATTATTACCTTCCACGCGAAACAAGGGGTCATGTGCCGGCATTTATTGCTGCAACATACCTCATGAATTATTATTCGGAACATAATCTCGTTCCTGCCGAAGTCGATATACCGGCTAAAGCAGATACGTTGCTTATAAAAGACCGGCTGCATCTGGGCCAGATATCGGAAGTTCTTGGCATTCCGCTTAAACAGCTACAGGATCTGAATCCTCAGTACCGATATGATATTATTCCCGCCGGCGATAAAACTTATTCGCTATGCCTTCCCGAAGAATATATTTTAAGTTTTATCGATTATGAAGATTCCATATTTGCTTACAAAGACTCCGTTTTCTTCGATGCTTCCAAATATACTGTCAGTCCTGCAACACATACTCATACCGCTTACATTCCCGAAGCTCCCGGAAGCGATTATGTAAAACTGACCTATACTGTCAAATCAGGCGATAACCTGGGATATATCTCGGAATGGTATAATGTGCGAATTTCCGATTTACGATACTGGAACGATATCAGGCGAAATATTATCCGCTCGGGGCAGAAACTCACTATTTACAAACATAAAAATCAGGCCGCAAAGTACCGCGAAATCGATAACCTCACTTTTGCCCAAAAACAGGCCAGGATCGGAAAACCTGTTTCAACCGCTGCATCTGCAGAGAACAATACAAATGTTTCGGATTTGGGAGGTGAATATATCATGTATACTGTAAAATCAGGGGATACACTATGGGATATCGCTAAAAAATTTCCGGGTGTGACCGATACTGATATCATGCGTCTGAATAATATTACCGATGCCAATAAAATAAAACCAGGCCAGACACTCAAAATAAAACCCAAAAGCTAATAGTTCATCCTGGCAGCAGCTATGAAAATCAAGCCGCAAATAACGGTGCTGTTCCTGTTATCGGTACTTACGATACTTCTTATTATTGCTGCAATCTTTCCCGGAAACGGAATCCGTCTTATCGGCGATATGCGACTGAGGTTTGCTTCACCAAGAGATATTTTCACACTTAACCAGATTGAATATGCCGATATATCCGATATACTGGATAAAAATGCCCTGATAAATGACAGTATTCTGGACCAGATAAGTAAACAGACAGGAGACGAAAGCTGGGACACGGTTAGGGCTAATGCCGATAGCCTGCGCAGGAGTATTTGCTTCTTGCAATTCCCGAAAAACAACAGGAAAATTCTTTATAAAGCTTTCAATGCATTTGATAAAGCCGCCGCCGCTTCAAAGCCTGTACGTATAATGCACTATGGAGATTCCCAAATTGAAGGTGACAGGATTTCTTCCTTTCTGCGAAATAAGCTACAGAATAAATTCGGTGGCATGGGATCGGGACTAGTTCCCGTTGAACAGGTCTACGATTTTTCTTTTTCGATCCTGCAACAAAATTCGAACAACTGGCTTCGTTATACATTATACGGAAACAGGGATACGACCCTTACTCATAACCGTTATGGAGCCTTAGCCAGTTTTTGCCGTTTTTCACCTTATAATACAGATACGCTTGCCGAAACATACCATACTTACGAAGCTTGGGTGTCATTCGCCCCATCAGGCTATTCCTATTCAAACACTAAGAATTTCAGACTTTGCAGGGTTTTTTATAGCCACAATAAAGAACCTTTCATAGCAGAACTATATCATAACGAGGTTCTGACCGATGCAGATATCTATCCTGCTTCCAATTCTTTAAAGACCATCCGGTGGGCTCTTGAGCAGCCAACCAATAATATTCGAATTGTTTTCAGGGGAAACTACAGTCCTGATATATATGGCATTGCGCTCGATGATATCTCAGGGATTGCCGTTGATAATATTGCCATGCGGGGTAATTCCGGTCTGGTTTTTACTAAAATGGATAAAGAAATTCTTCAACAGCACTTTAGAGAGCTTAATGTAAAAATGATCATCCTGCAGTTTGGAGGCAATGTAGTTCCGCATGTAACTACCGATTATGCTTATTATGAAAAGTTATTTGCAGCACAGATCAGGCGGATTCATCAGTTGGTCCCCGATGTTGCTATCATCGTAATTGGTGTTGCCGATATGTCGGTTAAAGAAAGAAACCGGTTTGTATCATACCCAAATATTGAAAAAATTCGCAATGCCCTGAAAAAAGCAAGTCTTGAATCGGGAGCGGCTTACTGGGATCTCTATCAGGCCATGGGAGGTAAAAATTCAATGCCCAGCTGGGTTTTTGCCAATCCTCCTTTAGCTTCGACCGATTTTGTGCATTTCAATCCGCAAGGGGCAAAAATAATTGCTAACATGTTTTATAACGCATTGATTTTTGAATACAACCAGTATAAAAAGAATCAGGGAAAAAGACCCGTACAGACTGAATAAAGTAATGATACCAAAAATCAGGAAAAATATAGTGTCTTTAATACCCGGTCTTATAATACTGATGCCTGTTTTTTCCCAGGAAGCGGATTATTTTATGGGTCCGGTTCGTTATAGTTTTATTAATTATGATCATAATATCATTCAGCTTCCGGAAAACGATACTACATTTAAAAAACTCTTTTTACGCTTCGACAGTCTCATCACATTTGGTACCGGTAAAATACAGATCCTGCATATGGGAGGCTCCCACATCCAGGCAGACATTTATACTCATGTTATGCGCACACGGCTTCAAAGTCTTTCTAAAGATATGAACGGAGGTCGCGGCCTCATTTTCCCCTATCGGATTGCCCGTACCAATAATCCCTCAAATTATTCAGTATCCTATACCGGCAACTGGAAGTATTCTAAATCAACTCAACTAAATAGTGGCTGTAAACTCGGCCTTACGGGTATGGCTGTAATTACAACTGACAGTCTGAGCAGTATTACCATAAACCCGAACAAAACAGATTCAACTCATTACACTTTCGATAAGGTCAGGATCTTTCATGAACCATCGGCCTATCGGTTACTTGCAATTACCGGGGATAGTATTATTACAGGGCAGTATGATTCAATTAACGGATGTTCGGTTTTTGAATTTTCCTGTCCGGAACGTTTACTTCATATAAGAATTTTAAAGGATACAGTATCGCAAGATGCCAGTTTTACACTATCTGGTATTGATCTCGTCAGTAATTCATCCGGCGTTGTTTATAATTCAGTGGGTGTTAACGGTGCCATGTTGGGTTCATACCTGCAATGCGAACTGTATCAGAAACATTTAAAAGCTATTCGCCCTGACCTGATCATAATTTCGATCGGCACCAACGACGGGTATACACGCCGCTTCGATGAGGATAAGTACCTGAATGAATACCGTGAGTTGCTTTCACGGACTATAGAGGCAACTCCTGAAGCTGCCCTGATGCTTACCGTACCAAACGATAGTTATTTGTACAGGCGCTATGTAAATCCAAATACGGAAAAAATGAAAAATATTATCCGGGAAGTTGCCGGGGAGTATCATTGTGCAGTGTGGGATTTTTATACCGTAATGGGAGGATTAAATTCTTCACAGACATGGTTTTCACTTAATCTTATGCGGTACGACAGAATACACTTTAACCAGAATGGATATCAGCTTAAGGGGGATCTTCTTTTCTCAGCCTTCCTGAAAGCATGGGAAAATCAATTGGCAGATTTTAAAACTTTTACCGATACAAATACGGGCGAATAATATAATAATGGCTTTAAAGCATAAACGACAGGAATACCTATGGATTGGCTGAAAAATATATTCCTTTTCAATGAGTCGAATCCGCTGATCTTCACACGACTGAATTTCTGGATATTCTTTCTTGTTGTACTTGCCGGCTATACATATTTGTATAAAAAGAATCCTTTACGCAATGCCTATTTATTTCTTGTAAGCATCTTTTTTTATTACAAAACAGGAGGTTTATTCTTTTTCATTCTCCTGTTTTCGACAATAAGTAATTTTTACCTGGCTTTCAGAATGCGTGACAGTAAAACCACTGTGCACAGGAAATTGTGGTTGGCATTGAGTATAACGATGAACCTGGGAGTATTGGTTTTCTTTAAGTACGATTATTTTCTCACAGAGACTTTTAATCATCTTCTGGGTACTCATATGGAAGTAGTGACACATGCTGCAAAATGGTCGAATGCATTATTTGGAACTCATTTCGACCTGGGAAAGATATTACCTCCTGTTGGTATTTCATTTTTTACGTTCCAAACCATGAGTTACGCCATAGATGTTTATCGTAAAAAGGTTGAACCGGTAAAGAGCCTCTCCGATTTTGGATTTTATGTATCCTTTTTCCCGCAGCTGGTGGCGGGGCCTATTGTTCGTGCATCAGACTTTATTCCGCAGTTATATAAAAAATATACCCTGAGTCCGCAGGAGTTTGGTATGGGTTTTTACCTGATATTAAAAGGCCTCACAAAAAAAATGTTCATCGGCGATTTTATTGCAGTCAACCTTATCGACAGGGTATTTGCCAACCCGGCTTCATTTTCCGGCTTTGAGAACCTTATGGCCCTCTATGGTTACTCAGTCCAGGTATATTGTGATTTTTCAGGGTATACCGATATTGCCATCGGCGTAGCTTTGCTAATGGGGTTTTACCTGCCCAAGAATTTTAACTCCCCCTATAAAGCAAAAAATGTAGGCGAATTCTGGAAGCGATGGCATATTTCCCTTTCTTCGTGGCTGAAGGATTATCTTTATATACCGATGGGAGGAAATCGTGGCGGGTCGCTGTTTACTTATATCAGCCTTACGGTAATATTGCTTTTTCTGGTACTAATTGCAAAAAAACTCATACTGGTACCCATTTTTATATTTGTGATAGGTGTTACCTGGATATTGACACGTTTTTTCCCGGCGATGAAGCTAAGGATTAGCACGAACATCAATATTATGATGACCATGCTCCTGGGAGGACTCTGGCATGGTTCCAGCTGGATGTTTGTGCTCTGGGGAGGGCTTAACGGGATTGGTATTCTGGTTTACAAGTTCTGGCGAAAAATAAGTCCGTACGAAAATAGTAATCACTGGCTGGTAAATGCCTGGAAAATATTTTTCACATTCTCGTTTATCACTTTCACACGAATTTGGTTTCGGGGCGAATCGATGCAGGGTACTTATGAATTACTAAAACAGGTAACCGGCCATTTCGGATGGAATATGGTGCCTGCCATGCTCGCAAGTTACTGGAAAGTTTTTGTGATAATGATATTTGCAATGGTTATTCACTGGCTACCTGATACGGTTAAAGTCCGTTATCGCGACTGGTTTATTGAGCGCCCGATGTATCAGCAAATAGGAATCAGTGTTCTGGTCGTATGTATTATCTACCAGTCGGTTTCGGCCGGCCTCCAGCCTTTCATCTATTTTCAGTTTTAGCTATAATTCCCCCTTGCTGCGCATCAGTTTAAAAAATCTGGCCTCAAATTCTTCGCCCGGAGAAGGTGCCGGTGACATAGCCAGGTTACCCTCACGATCGATCAGATAGTATATCGGGAATGCCCGAATATCGTATTCCCTGATGATAGATGATTGATTCCCGTAATGCAGAAAGGTCCACTGATAGTTACTGCGCTCTAAAAAACTATTAATAATATCATCATCATTATCGACAATAATAGTAACTATTTCAAGGATATCCTTGTGCTTTTCATACAGCGATTCGAGCATATTAAATTCGTTCAGACAAGTATAGCTGAAACAACTGCAGAAATTCAGATACACATACTTCCCCTTAAAATCATCGAGACTAACCAGAACGCTGTCACGGTCATATAAGGCAAAAGGTGGAGGTGCAAAACCTGTCAGCAAACGTGTAACCCTGTTCCGGATTGAGATTGCTACATTTATCATCTGGTGATTTTCATTTTTATTGATGAAGTCATCGAGTAGTGTCAGTAATAAACTGCGTGAATAATTATCGTCATAAAACTCATCATACAAAAATTTCAGAATGACCAGATCGGACAATTCTCCCGATCCTAACACATCATCTTTACTTAAAAATCGTTTTAATTCACCGACGTTTTCAGATTGAATGGCTTTACCAAGGGCATCGTCATTTGTAGTCCGCGACAGGTGATGAAAATAGTTTTTATAAACCTGGTTAAACAGCTCCATATAGGCAGGGTTTTCCAGCAATACAGGCTGATTGCGAAAGAACTCATCCGATATACTCCTCGAGCGTTGCTGGGCAGCCAGATACCTGAGCAATCCATATCTGTATTTTCTGTAATTGTTAAAATAAGTGTCCTGTGAAGAAGCAAACGGTTTTTCCATTGCAGCAATATCCTTATCTAATTCCGAAAAATCTTCCGTTTGGGTAAGCATTACTATGTGCTTATTATAGTAAGGCAGAAACCCATCGTTGAACATTCTTATCTGAGCATTTAATTCATTTTCACTATAATCTGTAGTTGCCAGATGAATGATGATCGGTGAAAAATACGGATTCAGTAAATCTCCGGGTCCTTTCTCCTGCCGGGGAGGCAGAATTATATTATAATGACTGCCCGGAACTGCAAACAGATGTGTTCTGTAAATTCCAAGATAGGAAAAAACAAAGGTAATATCATCAATTTCAAAAGTAATGGAAAATGCACCTTCTTTGTTTGCGGTTGCTTTACCTAAAACGACTTCCGAACCCGATATCTGATCGGAATATTTGTTGAATACGATCTCAGTTCCTATATACGATGTGTCCTTACCGGTTATTGTAACCAGTTGTCCTGCTTTTACGGGCAAAAGGCCAAGCAGTAAAAGAGAGCAACATAGAATTCTCATAACTTATATTAACTCCTTCCGGCAATTTTTATTTTATCCGGGAGAAACATGGATGCATCGCCTCCGTGCATAATGATATCGCGAACAATAGCAGAAGCCACGTGAGTATATTCAGGCAAGGTAAGCAGAAAAACAGATTCAACCCCGGAATTCATGGCCCTGTTCATCTGCGCAATAGCCCGTTCATATTCGAAATCGGACGAAGTTCTGATGCCGCGAAGAATATAATTTGCTCCTTTGGCTGTACAGAACTCTATGGTTAGTCCGTCATACGTATCAATTTCGACTTTTTCCTCCCCGGTGAATACATCGCTGATCCATTTAAGACGGTCTTCCAGCGGAAAAAATCCCTGTTTATTCGTATTATACCCGACTGCGATTATTATCCTGTCGAATAATGGTAATGCACGCCGTACAATCGATTCGTGTCCTATGGTAAAAGGATCGAAAGAACCGGGGAAAAGAGCGACTCTGTTCTTCATAATGTTAAATCTGTATGTGCAAAAATATAAAGCCTTATGTAACCAGCCTATGAAATTTCCTTTTCTTTTTGTGAACTCACAAAAAGAATATTGCCAATATCCGCATAGCCGGTAAAAACTTCAATCCCCTTCGCCTTGACCAGCTCATGTCTGAAACCCACAATCGTAAGGTCGGCATCGACTGATTTTTCCGAGATCAGCGTTTTTGTGCTACGCTGATCGTCGGAAGGTATGAGTTGAATATTCCCCGGAGAAATAGGCAAACGGCCCGACTTGATAAGCGACATCAGTTTTTCTCTTCTTTCTTTAAGTTCGTTCTCTTTATAAATAGAGAATATCTTAATATAACCCTTTTTCCAATCGGGATGACCCAGCATGATGTAGGCCAGAAGAATCATCAGGTTGGCATTCTCATAATCGTAAGAAGTAATCCATACATGTATTTCTTTCCGGTTCCCGAAACCTTTATACGAGGTATTCAGCACACAGACATCAAAACCTGTTGAGTAGATCAGGGAATAATTATCTAGCGAACGGTTAAAGAGTTCCGGCTCGGAACGGCTGAATTCAAATAATATCATATTATTTCCTTTGCCCGAAATTCCCGATAACTGAACAACCTGGGCAATAGCCGAAGTATACGACGGACTTATCAGTGTATCGAGATATACCCTGTTATTGCTTACCGATGCCAGGTTTATCAACCTGTCGAGCACTTCTTTCGACTCACGGTTTGTTTGTTTTGAAAGATAACCTTCGATATAATGGATATAAGTCCCAAATCCGTATTTATACGATAGCCACCGTAACAGATCGAAAGCACTGCGCCGCTGAAACGTGTCGGGTGAAATACAAATGACAAAAGGGCGCCAATATGAATCTAAGTCTTCCTTATCGGCACGCTGGGCAAGTATTTGCAGCTGCCGGCTAAGCTGAAAGATAACTCCCCTAAATAATTTACCAAATCCCTTCCTTTCTTTGACATTGATAGTAATGTAATAATAAATAAGTCCCATGATAATCAGGGAAACCATGGCATAGGGAGCATTCATCCTGAACATAATCCAGAGCGAAAGTATGGTGCCGATAAAGGAAATATACCAGCGCGAGCGAAAGGTGGGCCGGTATGAAGGATCGGCCGCAAAATGTTCAAGTAACGACACAAGGCAGATGGCGCCGTATGTAACCATAAAAAACATCGAAATAATCTGGGCTACAAATTCAATGGTACCAATAGATATAAAGAAAAATGCTATTATTATACTGATCAGGCTGGCATTCCGGGGTTCATTGGATACCGACTGTCCTTTTGCAAAATACCGGTTCAGAAATTGGTTTGGCAGAATATGATCAGCACCGATAGCCTGTAATGTACGGGGGGCAACAAGAATTGATCCCAGGGCCGATGACAGGGAGGCAGCCGCAAGTCCTATGGGTATTATCGGACCCCAGTAGGCAAGGCGTTGCATGATAAGATTATTCGCCGGATCGGCTAATTCTTCAGCTGAGAATGATATGGCGAGTTTATAGGCGACAGCCAGGTATACAAATATGCCCACAATAGTAGCCAGTATTGTCCCACGCGGAATAGCCGTGGTTGGATCTTTCAGATCGCCCGACAGACCCAGTCCGGCAGCCAGACCGGTAAATGCCGGGAATATGATAGCAAAAACGAAAAAGAAACCGGCCGGATTTTCAATACCCTTCGATAGTGCATTGTTTGCGGGATGCATTCCGTTCTTACCCATAAAAAACATGATCAGAGAAATACCAAGTACGGAGGCAACCACATAAAGGGCTTTCATACCCAGGTTGGCTCCCCGTATCAGAACAATAACTGCCAGAATGGTCATAAACGGCAAACTGATAAGACGCTTATCGAAAACCGGAATGCCGAAATTACTGTACAGGTATTCCTGTAAAGGATGAAAAGCTTCGGCAAAAGCAATAATATAGAATGCAATACTGATGGCCTGCGAAAGATATAGGGAAACACCAACCGCAGCACCGATGTTTAATCCGAAAGAGCGTGATATGATATAATAAGCGCCTCCCCCGAGAACACGCTGGTTGGTAGCGATCTCGGCGACAGCAAAAGCTGTGGGTATCGTTACCAGATGCCCGAGAATGATTATACCTGCAACTTTTATAAATCCAAGATTTCCGACTGCCCATCCGAACTTAAGGAAAAGAATGGCCCCCAGGATAGTGGATATGGAAGTTACAAAAACTTCAGGGGTTCCGAATTTATGTTTTTGTTTAACGAGTGATTTTGACATGAAGAATTTAAGCTTGTTCCCGTTAAATTTATAAACTTTTCAGTTAAGAGGGAGGCAACAGGTGGTTAAGAACAGGAATTATTTCTGCTCCCGTGGTATGTAAACGTTTCTCCGACTGATGGCCATCGGCGACAAGAATACACCTGCAACCAATATCCCGAGCCACTTCATAGTCATGTGTGGTATCTCCTATCAACACGATTTCCGAGACATCTAGTAAATGATGCTGTACATAATCCAAAGCGATGTTACTTTTACTTGCGGCATAAATATCATCGATCCCGAGTATATCGGTAAAATAGTTCGTAAGTCCTTTCCCCTTGACCGAATTTAGTAACATATCCTTTTTCATGGCCGAAATAATCACATTCCGTTTCCCGATACTTTTAAAGTATTCCAGCACTCTTGAGGCGTCAGCGGCAAGGGGCGCCGATCCCAACGCTTTGTTATAGGCGTCGATAAACTCTACGGAGAGGGATTCAAAACTTTCCTTACTGAAGTCGAAACCTATTTTCTGATAGTACTCGATGACCGGGAATCCGAATACTTCCTTATAAAGATCGATTTCCAATTCGGGCATACCCCGGCGTAACAGCATCTCATTCATAGTATTCATGCATGTCGCGGCATCGTCGAGCAGCGTGCCGTTCCAGTCCCATAAAATAGTCTTCGCAGGAATCGTTATCATAACAATAGTCCGGGTAATGATTAACAGCAATATTCTAATCGCTCTAAGAACCTGTTTAAATTTTTTAATGATTATTATGTCATGCAAATAAATATGTTGAACTATTGCGCACTAATTATAAGGTATATCAACGAAATATGTTGATAGTTAGTGCGCCATTAACAACTTATCATATATTCTACAAATAGGAAAGTCCTACGGACTTTTCCATACATTGAGAATCTCGTAGAGATTCCATATTTATAGTATTAATGACATATTATATATACTGCGTCAAAGACTTTGAATGATCCGGAGATAGTTCAACATGACGCAGGATTTATCCAACATTCGATTTTAGCATTAAAAATTTAAACAGGTTCTAAGTCATTCACTTACAGCTCATATTAAGAGAGAAGGAAATGAAATAAATTGTGGATCCGATATATACAGGCAATTGATTTTTATTCTATTGCTTAATAAGTAATGCGCCGAAAACAACATGGGCCTCGATCTCCAGAACCGATGTGCTGTCGGCCACATTGTGCGAAGAATATGCCGTACTGCCAAATGCTACCGAATTGCCATTGGGCATGCTGGCAGTCGCAAATACGGCATCGGCTTTAATTTTCACAGGTAGAGCCGGCGAAAGCCATATTTCAGTGTTCCCGAATACGGTATTGATCGTGATCCGGGTTCGCGGATCGGGTAACGAATCCAGATTTCTTAAGTCATACACGGTTTTCCCGAATACCGTATTGTAGTCCATACCATCGACGGGCGAAGCTGTGTGCCTCCGCTCCCCGAAGAATACAGTATTTTCTCCTCCCGTAGTATGAAAAACAGGTCTCCCGATAAGAATCTTGATTCCTATCAGGATAAAAATTATAGCGATAACAATTCGGAGAATGTTGATATCAAAAAATATCCGAAAAATGATGCTAAGTCCGATAATGATCAGAATTAGGCCCCAAAAAAGTCCGGCTCCCATTTTCATAAAGGTTTTGTTTTTCAATAAATTTTCGGCCAAGTTACGAAAACCGTAGTTGCTGACAAACGGGAAATATAATTTTAATTTTCAGGGCTATATATCCTAATAACGGGCAAATGCCACCCGACAAGTTCCTATTATTCCTCTACACCTGCATCTGCTGTTTCACTTTTCACTGGTGGCACATCCTGGAAGTTGATGGGATTTTTTACTTTTTCTTTAAGAAGCGCCAGGTTCAATACCTGGAGGATATCATCGACAAAGTGAAATTTCAGGCCATCGAGATAGATCTGATTGATCTCTTCAATATCCTTCTGGTTATCAGAAGAAAGAATGATCTCATTTATATTGGCCCGCTTGGCTGCCAGAATTTTCTCTTTGATGCCCCCCACAGGTAAAACTTTTCCCCTGAGCGTTATTTCACCCGTCATGGCCGTTTGTTTTTTAACCTTACGTTGTGTTAGGGCCGAGGCTATCGAAGTGGCCATAGTAATACCCGCCGAAGGGCCGTCCTTGGGAATTGCTCCTTCGGGCACATGAACATGAAAGTTCCAGTTTTCAAAAACGTCCGGATTTATATTCAGTTTATTACTATGCGATTTAAGATACTCGAGTGCAATAACCGCTGATTCTTTCATCACATCACCCAAGTTCCCGGTAATTGTTAACTTCCCTTTCCCCCTGCTAACGCTTGTTTCGACAAAAAGAATTTCACCCCCCACACGGGTCCATGCCAGACCTGTTACAACACCGGCATACTCATTTCCTTCATATTTCTCCTTCTGATAGATGCGGTGTCCCAATATTTCTTTTACCTGCGATATGCTTAGTTTGGGATTGTAATTCTCCTCAAGAGCTACCTTCTTGGCAGTTACCCTGCAAATCTTGGCCAGCGTTTTATCAAGCATACGAACACCTGATTCACGGGTATAATTCTCGATGATATATTCCAGTGTTTTCCCCGAGATCGAAAGATCCGATTTTTTCAAACCATGTTCCTCGAGGGAGCGCGGAATTAAATGCCGTTTGGCGATCTCGATCTTTTCTTCAACAATATACCCGTTTACATCGATAATCTCCATGCGGTCGATCAGGGCAGAATGAATGGTGGCGTAAGTATTGGCCGTGGCAATGAACATCACTTTTGACAGATCATATTCCAGCTCAAGATAATTATCGTAAAAAGACACATTCTGTTCCGGATCGAGAACTTCGAGTAATGCTGAAGCGGGATCGCCATGGATATCACGGCCTACCTTGTCAATTTCATCGAGTACAAATACCGGATTGGACGATTTCGCTTTCCGGATGCTCTGAACGATACGTCCCGGCATGGCTCCGATATATGTTTTACGGTGCCCCCGTATCTCTGCCTCGTCGTGCAGGCCGCCCAGTGACATCCTGACATACTTTCGGTTCAATGCATTGGCAACCGAACGGCCCAAAGAGGTTTTTCCGACCCCCGGAGGCCCGATCAGACAGAGGATAGGTGACTTCATATCGCCCTTCAGTTTGAGAACTGCCAAATGTTCCAGTATCCTGTCCTTAACCTTTTCCAGTCCATAGTGGTCTCTCTCCAGTATCTTTTTTGCCCGTTTCAGATTAAAATTATCCTTTGTATAAGTTCCCCAGGGCAGATCGAGCAGGGTTTGCAGGTAGTTGAACTGTACCGAATATTCACCGGTGGCGGGATTCAGCCGCTGCATTTTATCGACTTCTTTATTAAAGACTTCGGCCACCTCTTTATTCCACTTCTTTTTAGCTCCCCTTGCCCGTAACTCCTCAATTTCCTGATCGAGAGGATTCCCTCCCAGTTCATCCTGTATGGTTTTCATCTGCTGATGCAATAAAAACTCACGCTGTTGCTGATCGATCCCCACTTTGACCTTCGCCTGGATATCGCTTTTAAGTTCCAGCATCTGAACTTCCCTGACCAGGTGTTCGAGCAACGAAATACCCCGCTTTTTCAGATCATTTTCTTCCAACAGGCCTTGTTTGGCCTGAAGTTTAATGTCGCTGTTCGAACCGATGAAATTGATCAGGAATGTTGAGCTTTCGATATTTTTAACAGCAAATGAAGCCTCAGGAGGAATATTGCTGGATAGTTTGATGATGCGCAATGACAAATCTTTAAGCGATCCGACAATAGCTTCAAATTCCGGGTCTTTCCTGGTGGGTTTTTTATCGGTAAGCTGTTTTACCCTGGCAATCAGATACGGGCTGTCACTAACCTGTTCCTGGAGCGCTATTCTGCTTTTGCCCTGTATGATAACCGAGGTTGTACCATCGGGCATTTCAAGAATGCGAAGTATCTGCGCAACTGTACCTACGGAATACAGGTCGTTGAAACCGGGCGATTCATATTCGGGATTTTTCTGCGCAACTGTACCCAGTATCTTCGATTTTTTATAGATATCACGAATTAGCTTCATCGATTGTCGCCGCCCTACTGATATCGGAAGGATCACGCCGGGAAACAAGACGGTATTCCTCAAGGGCAGGATGGGTAAAGTTTCGGGTACTTTAGCCGCCATAATTGTATCCTCATCTTCATCAGAAATAAGGGGAATAAAATCAGTTTCGTCTTCCAGTGCATTCGCAATTACCATATCCGCTAAATCGTTATTCGCTCTTTTACTCATTATTATTAACCTCCTCCTTCAATAAAAACAAGACAAACTGGCAGATGTTTGCCTGCTGATTATTACATACTAAGTAATGACAATCTGTATGCCATTTATTTTTATGAACCTCTCTTCCGGTATTTTTCCGTTAATTCAAATACTTTTAATAAAATGGATTTATCTTCATCCGTCAACACCATTCCCCGCCGGGCCATGGCAATTTTTGCAGTTTCAAATGCTTTTTCGGGCTTGTACAGAGTGAAACCACCCGGGCCACCCCATGAAAAGGAGGGGATGAAATTACGCGGAAACCCCGATCCATAGATATTTGCACTTACTCCCACAACGGTACCGGTATTGAACATGGTATTTATTCCGCATTTCGAATGGTCGCCCATGATGAGGCCGCAAAACTGTAATCCCGTATCGATAAAGTGTTCCGTAGTATAGCTCCATAGTTTGACAATGTCATAATTGTTCTTGAGGTTCGAATTATTCGTGTCGGCTCCCAGATTACACCATTCTCCTAACACGGCATTTCCCAAATATCCGTCATGTGGTTTGCTCGAAAAACCCGTGAATACCGAATTATGCACTTCACCTCCAACTTTGCAATAGGGACCAATTGTAGTTGCTCCGTAGATCTTTGCTCCCATTTTAATTAAGGCATTCTCACACAGGGCAAGGGGTCCGCGTAAAACCGATCCTTCCATAATTTCTGCATTACGCCCTATATAAACCGGACCAGTCGTGGCATTTATAATGGCGCATTCACATATGGCCCCTTCTTCCATGAAGATATTTTCATCTCCCATGATTTTGTTTGTAGGACTCAGCTTCATCGATTCCCTTCCCCGGGTAATCTGTCCGAAATCATTACGCAAAACCCTGTCGTTCAATTCGAAAATATCCCAGGTATTTTCAATCCTGATAAGTTCGCCGGTAAAATTACTGCCATTGAATTCGTACTCCCAACTGGTTTCTGAAAGGTCAACCTGCTTTGAAGAACGGTATGCGATCAGAAGGTCATGCTGTTTTAACAACTCATTTGATTTAAGCTGCACTATATGCCGGACAACATCTTCACCGGGAATAACACCTGCATTGATGAACAGGTTATCTTCCTTAAGAACCATCGGATATTTCCCGGAAAGATAACCGGCAGTTGCAAAGGAACATTTCCTGTTGAGTGCTGACTCCCATTTTTCTTTTATCGTAGTAATTCCGATGCGCAACTCCGCAACGGGACGGGTAAAGGTAAGAGGTAATAAATTATTTCGGTTGGTATCGTCGAATAAGATGGCATTTACCTGTTGTTCCATGACGGGTTATTTTTAGGAATAAAAAAGCCCCGGATTTTCAGGTGAAAATAGCGGAGCTTTTGGTTTCTTCAAAAGATAGTTATAAACTACTTTTTCTTATCAAGATGCTTTTTATACTTACTGTAATATTTATCAACGCGTCCGGCGGTATCAACAAACTTCATTTTACCTGTATAGAAGGGATGTGAAGTATTTGATATCTCAACCTTCACAAGCGGATATTCAATACCATCTTCCAACTTTACGGTTTCTTTTGTCTGTACTGCCGACTTGGTAACAAATGTATACCCGTTCGACATATCGCGAAATGCTACCAGCCTGTAATTCTTTGGATGTATGTCCTTTTTCATTGTCGTACTTTTTCCACTATTTCCTGCTCAAGATTCAGGGAGTGCAAAAATACACAAAAATAATTTACAGCAAAAAACTTTATCTATTAATTTCAGGTATACTTTTTCCCCTCAAAAGTATTGTCGAACCGATAGTATTCCTCTGCAGGATCGAACAAATGAATATAGGTGACATGTCTTTTCGCTTTTGTACTTCCGATCTTATCGTATACTGCCATCATCTTGGGATTGTAATCACCCACCCATGAAAGTTCTATTTCCTTATGACGCGGCCGTTTATTCAGTACCTTGACCAGTTGCAGGAAAAGAGCGGCAATGATCCCCGTATTCTGATATTCGGGCAGGATACCGAAAATAAATACCCGGGTGCGCGACACTGCACGCCGCCGGTAGTATAGGAATTTAAGTTTATTGATAAAATTCAGTTTCCCGTTTTTTAATTTGGCCAGTATCTGGTTAATGTCGGGAAAAACGACCATAAGTCCCGCAGGTTTGCCCTTATCGTAAGCAAACCAGATAAATTCCTCCTCGATAACCAGTTTTGCCTCTTCAATCAGTTTTTTGATCTCACTGTGCTTCAGGGGTGTATAACCGTCGTGATAGTTCGACCATATGGTGTTGTATGTAAAAACAAAGTCATCGACATACTTGTCCACATTTTTATAGCTGAAATGCTCAAAGGTAT
>CAYUAV010000007.1:0-1082 GCA_964442665.1 uncultured Bacteroidales bacterium | reverse complement strand
TATACCCGGGACGTTGTTCGGTATATTCGGCAAATTTCAGCATGCGTTCCGGAAAACCTTCAGCAAGGATTTTATGAAAGGTGAACTGCCCGAAAAATTCCCGAAAGCCATAATTTTCGAATAATTTCTGATAATATGGAAAATTATAGGGCATACCGTAACCCTGCTGTACAAAACCCTCGACCAGCAATCCCCAGTAATTGTAATTCTCGCCGAAATTTACCGGGGCCAGCATAGCCTCCATACCCTCATCTTTTAACCATGCTTTGGCTGTATCGAACAGCAGATTGGCCGCATCCTGGTTATCGATACATTCGAAGAAGCCGGCGCCACCGGAAGGATGTTTGTAATGGTTTGCTTTTTTAAAATCGATGAAAGCTGCAACCCGACCGATACTGTGGCCCTGATCGTCATAAAGGATCCAGCGGATGGCTTTCCCGTGCTGAAAGCAAATGTTCGATTCCGGATTGAAAATACTTTCGATCTCCGCATCGAGCGGACAAACCCAGTTTTTATCGTTCCTGTAAAGTTTTTTCGGCAGATCGAGCCATATTCCGGCGAGCTTTTTATCGGTAACTTCGATAATGTTCATTATGCATGAAGATAAGTTTTTTCAGGTCATAAAAATAAAGATAAAATCAATACCGGTTCCAACAGTATTGCTTTGTTTTTTCCATGAATGGCCCTACACTATTTTAAAAAAGATATTTATCTTTGCGAACCTTTAAATGGTGGATGTAGCTCAGTAGGTTAGAGCACTGGATTGTGGTTCCAGGTGTCGTGGGTTCGAATCCCATCTTCCACCCCAATACCGAAAAACCGGCTTTCATAGAAAGACCGGTTTTCTTTTTTAGCGTTGAAAGCTTGCTTTCATAAGCAGGAAAAAGGAAACCGGTTAACATGCGAAGCATGGAGAGGTTTTGAGTGATTTGAAGGTTTCCCCTTCAGGGTTCATGAGTCCCGACACAGGTCGGGACTAATAATCCCATCTTCCACCCCAATCACGAAAAACCGGCTTTCAAGGAAAGACCGGTTTTCTTTTTTAGCGTTGAAAGCTTGCTTTCATAAGCAGGAAAAAGGAA